>NZ_JBMFGQ010000017.1:0-32122 GCF_049977265.1 Desulfurella sp.
AAAAAGATTGACAAAAAAACTCAAATTGAATATAGTTTAGACAGATTTAATTTTAATTCAGGAGGTTTTATATGTTGGCAAATGCTAAAATTAGCGTTATTGGTGCAGGTCAGGTTGGTGCCACAACAGCAGTGAGGATTGCAGAAAAAGAGTTGGCAAGGCAGGTTGTTTTGGTAGACATAGTTGAAGGTTTACCGCAAGGCAAAGCCTTAGATGAGATGGAAGCATCACCCATTGAAGGCTTTGATACAGAAATTATAGGCACAAACGATTACAAAGACACAGAAAATTCAGATATCGTTGTAATTACTTCTGGACTACCAAGAAAACCTGGTATGTCAAGGGATGATTTACTAAGTGTTAATGTCAAAATCGTTAAAGAAGTTACAGAGCAAGTAGCTAAGTATTCTCCAAATTCTATCATTATAGTAGTTACAAACCCATTAGACGCTATGGTTTACACAGCAAGCAAGGTAAGTGGTTTTGCGGATAACAAAGTACTAGGCCAAGCAGGATGTTTAGATTCGACTCGATTTAAGAGATTCATTGCATGGGAAGCAGGCGTTAGCGTAAAGTCTGTTGAAGCTATGACGCTTGGTGGTCATGGTGATGATATGGTGCCTTTAGTTAGTTACTCTACAATTAGAGGTGTTCCAATTAGTCAGTTTTTCACAAAAGAACAAATTGATAGACTTGTAGATAGGACTAGAAATGGCGGTGGCGAGATAGTAAAATTACTAAAAACCGGTTCAGCATTCTATGCTACAAGTTCTGCTGTAGTACAAATGATTGACTCAATTGTAAGGGATAAAAAAGATGTTCTGCCATGTGCTGTTAAAACTCAGGGTAAATATAGTTTAGGGAAAGATTTATTTGTGGGCTTGCCAGTTAAATTGGGAATATCTGGAATAGAAGAAATAGTAGAGCTTAAAATATCAGATGAAGAATTAAAAGCACTAAAAGTTTCAGCGGACCATGTAAAAGAATTATGCAATAGAGTAGAAGAACTAAAACTTTTATAAATATATAGAAGGTGATCTTATGTCTAATATTAGAGAAATAGATGTGTCTTTAGTTGAAGATGCTATTTACAATTTAGCAATTGAAGCCGGTTATAAATTGCCAGAGGATATTCATGAGAAAGAAAAAGAAGCTCTAAAAAAAGAGAAGTCTTCTGTTGGCAAGGCAGTTTTGGAAACAATATTGCAAAATGTTGAAGTATCGGCACAAGGGATTTTTCCTTTGTGCCAGGATACAGGTTTAGCGGTAATTTTTATGGAGATTGGTCAGGATGTGCATTTTGTAGGTGGTAATCTAATAGAGGCAATAAATAAGGGTGTTGAAAGGGCCTACAAGGATGCATATTTAAGAAAGTCTTCATGTGACCCGCTTACAAGAAAAAATTTAGGCAATAACCTGCCAGCAATAGTTCACACATTTATCGTACAAGGTGATAAAGTTAAAATTTTCTTTGATGCAAAAGGCGGTGGTAGCGAATCAATGAGCAAAGTTCAGATGCTAAAGCCAGCTGACGGCAGAGATGGCATAATTAAAACTGTGGTTGATTGGGTAATAGAAGCTGGTCCAAATCCATGTCCGCCGACTATAATCGGTGTAGGTATTGGGGGTGATTTTGAACGCAGTGCAATACTTGCCAAAAAAGCAACACTAAGGCATTTAGGAGAAAAGAACTCAGATCCAAGATTAGCAGAAATGGAAGAAGAAATTCTTACAAAATTAAATAACTCTGGTATTGGACCAGCGGGTCTTGGTGGTATTACAACATCACTTGGGGTGCATATAGAGATGGAGCCTTGCCATATAGCAACGCTGCCTTTGGCTATAAATACAGCATGCCATGT
This sequence comes from Desulfurella sp., assembly GCF_049977265.1. Classification (GTDB taxonomy): domain Bacteria; phylum Campylobacterota_A; class Desulfurellia; order Desulfurellales; family Desulfurellaceae; genus Desulfurella. The sequence goes on from NZ_JBMFGQ010000017.1 coordinate 1,863, forward strand.
AAATAGGCACAAAGAAACTTTAATTTGAGGAGTTTTTATGGCAGAATATAAATTAAAGACACCATTAACAGATGAAGATATACTAAAGCTTAAAGCAGGTGATAAAGTTTATCTAAGCGGAGTTGTATATACGGGTAGAGATGCTGCACACATGCGTATGATAGAAACTTTAAAAAAAGGTGGAGAATTACCTTTTGATCCCAAAGGTCAGGTTATCTATTATGTAGGCCCAAGTCCAGCAAGGCCAGGCTATCCCATTGGCTCGGCTGGACCTACTACAAGCTACAGGATGAATCCATTTGCACCAATACTAATTGCTCAAAAAGGCTTAAAGGGTATGATAGGCAAAGGTAAAATGAGTCAGGAAGTTAAAGATGCTTGCGTCAAACACAAAGCGGTTTATTTTGCTAGCATAGGCGGCGCAGCAGCTGTTGTAGGCAGTGCAATTAAAAAAGCTGAAGTTATAGCTTACGATGATTTAGGTCCAGAAGCGGTAAGAAAACTTGAGGTTGAAGATATGCCTGTTTTTGTCTGTTATGATGCTTATGGAAATGACCTTTATGAGCTTGCAAAAAAAGAGTGGGCTAATAAATTATGAAATACTTGACATTTTATAAATTTTTAATTAGTATTCTAACAAATTTAAAAAAAGGGGGTTTGAGGCTAAAGTTTTAGCCGAGTAACGCTTATGAATTGGTATCAGCCAAGTGCATCGTACAAGTGGCACGAAGGTTTTGTAGCTTGGGTTTTGCATAGAATAACAGGGCTGTTGTTAATTTTGTACCTTTTTGCCCATGAATGGGTAATCTCTACTCTTCAAAATCCACAAAGCTATTCTCAGGCTATGGGAGTTCTTGAAAGCCCTATATTTAAGTTATTAGAAGTTGGTTTGTGGCTTGTAGCAGCATATCATGCTGTAAATGGCTTAAGGGTAGTACTTGTTAATTTTGCAGGTGCAGCTGAGCGCAGCAATTACAAAACTAACGTATGGATTTTTTGGGTTATTTTTGCCTTAGTTTTTATAGCAGGCGCTATACCTATGTTAATGGGTTTGGCTGGCTAGGAGGTAGATTATGGAATACATGAGAGGATATATTGATAGGTATCAGGGCAGTAGCAAATCAGGTGAATTTAACTGGCTAATGCAAAGAGTTTCTGGTGTTGCTTTATTATTTTTGCTTCTTGGACATTTTTTTATACAGCATTTTATCAGTGCCCCGGTTGGTGGTGCAGGTTATGCTGCAGTAGCTGCAAGACTTTCTGATTTAGGATGGAAGCTTTTTGATATGACATTTGTGACATTTGCTCTTTATCATGGTATAAATGGTATATTTATGGTTATAGAAGATTATGTTTATTCTGGATGGAGGGTTTTTTGGAAAGGATTTTTTTGGGTAGTTGGCGTACTGTACTGGGTTTTAGCTGCGCTAACAATTATACCATTTAAGGGCTAAAAGGAGGCTAATGTGGCTGATATAAAAGTAAAACTTGAGGTTTTTGATGTTATTATAGTTGGTGCTGGCGGTGCAGGTTTGGCAGCTGCTGTGCAAACTGGACTTGCTAGACTAAAAACTGCTGTTATTACAGAAGTTTATCCAACAAGATCTCATACTGTATCTGCTCAAGGTGGTATTGCAGCTTCTCTTGGAAATATGGAAGAAGACCACTGGATCTGGCATATGTATGATACTGTTAAAGGTTCTGATTATTTAGGTGATCAAGATGCTATAGAAGAATTCATTAAGCACGCACCAGAAACCGTATATGAGCTTGAACATTGGGGCGTGCCGTTTTCAAGGAATGAAAATGGTACAATTTATCAAAGGCGATTTGGTGGACATACAAGAAATTTTGGCGAGGCCGCAGTTCAAAGAGCATGTGCAGTAGCAGATAGATCCGGCCATGCATTGCTACACGCATTGTTTGAAAGAACTCTAAGACCAGATATAGTCCAATACGTGAGCTACTATACAGAATATTTTGCCCTAGAATTGTTTAGAGATAAAGAAACAGGTAAAGCTATTGGAATTTTAGCCTGGGATATGGTAAATGGTGGTATTACAATGTTTTTTGGGCAAGCAGTAATTTTTGCAACTGGTGGTAATACAAGAAACTATAGAACTGGTACCAACGCTCATGTTAATACTGGAGACGGTTGGAAGCTATGTTTAAAAGCCGGAGTACCAATTGAAGATCCAGAGTTTATTCAATTTCACCCAACAGGTATTTATGGTGTTGGCAACCTGATAACAGAAGGTGTTAGAGGTGAAGGTGGTTATTTAGTCAATGGTCTTGGTGAGCGTTTTATGCCAAAATACGCACCTAAGGTAATGGATTTGGCATCACGTGATGTAGTCTCCCGTTCTATGGCAACAGAAATTAGAGAAGGTAGAGGCGTGGGTCCCAAGAAAGACCATATATTACTAAAATTAGACCATTTAGGCAAAGATTTGATTATGTCAAGACTTCCAGGTATCTGGGAGCTAGCATATAAATTTGTAGGTGTGGATTGTACAAAAGAACCCATACCAGTTCAACCAACAGCTCACTATCATATGGGTGGTATACCTACTAATATAAAAGGTGAAGTTGTAGATTGGGATGGCAAAAATGAAGTTAGAATACCAGGGCTTTATGCAGGTGGAGAGTGTGCTTGTCAATCAGTGCATGGTGCAAACAGGTTGGGTTGCAATTCCTTGCTTGACATAGTTGTAAATGGCAAACAAGCAGGTGTAAATGCTGCAAGGTATATTCTAGAAGAAAGACCAGAATTTCCGTTGCCACCTCTTGAAAATATAGCTGAAGAATATGGCAAAGAAACTATTGAACAGATTAAAGCTTATTTTGATGGTGGTCCAGGTGAAGTAAAGATGGATGATATTTGGGAGAGACTAAGAGATTCCATGCAGCACAATATGTCTGTGTTTAGAATAGAAAGTGGAATGAAAGAAGAATTGAAGGAGATAGATAGTTATTTTGAAGAGTTTAAAAAAGTTGGTATGACAGACAAAAGCCCATATTTCAACACTGAGTTGATTGAGCTACTTGAGCTTGAATCTTTGCTTTATGTCTCAAAAATAGAAACGGAAGCTGCACTTGCAAGACAAGAAAGCCGCGGTGGTCATTTTAGGGATGATTACCCAGAAAGGGATGATGTTAACTGGCATAAACATACCCTTGTTAGATGGAAAGATGGTAAAGTAGAACTTGATTACAAACCTGTTAGAATGAAAGGTGCAACTGCGCCAACATTCCCACCAAAGAAAAGGGTATATTAAGGAGGGGTAAGATGGCATTTGATGTTGGAGATAAAGTAATATTTAAGATATTTAGGTATGATCCTGCAAAAGATAAGACTCCTTATTTCAAAGATTATGAAGTTACAATAGAGAAAAAAGGTATGATGGTGCTTGATGGATTAAACCAAATCAAGTGGCATATAGATGGATCTTTAAGCTACAGAAGAAGCTGTAGGGAAGGTGTGTGCGGTTCTGATGGTATGAATATAAATGGTATGAATACAACCTCTTGCATGGCTCACATTGAGGACTACAATAGCAATGTTTTAACTATTAAGCCATTGCCAGGTATGCCTGTTATTAAAGATTTGGTATGCGATTTTGAAGATTTTTTTAATAAATACTATACAGTAAAGCCATATTTGATTGAAAAAACACCACCACCAGGTATTGAAAGATTGCAGAGTATTGAAGACAGAGCAAAAGTTGATGGTTTATATGAGTGCATACTATGCGGTTGCTGTACAAGCTCTTGTCCTTCCTATTGGGCAGACAGGGATTATTTAGGACCAAGTGCATTAATTAATGCTGCGCGTTTTGTTATGGATACAAGAGATGAAGGCAGCGATGAGAGACTTGACGCTGTAAACAATATACACGGTGTATGGCGATGCCATACTATCTTAAACTGTATACATGCTTGTCCAAAAGAATTAAATCCTACAAAAGCTATAGCTTCACTTCAAAAAGAGATTCTAAAAAGAACATACTAATTTTAAGAGGGGTGTATTCACCCTTCTTTTTTTTATTTTAAAAAATCAAATTTTATGGTAATATGTTTAGCGAAGGTAGCTATCAATGTATGAAGTTAGTAAGGAAATTAGATTAAGCTCAATAGTTAGTAATTTTCAAAGCATTGCAGATCATGTAGGCAAAAGTATTGATATTATACCAGTAATAAAGGCCGATGCCTATGGTCATGGCGCATTGGAGGTAGCTTTAAAGCTTAGCGAGTTTGTTAATAGCTATTTTGCGGTGGCTTGCACACAAGAAGCTATTGATTTGAGAAAAAAAAATATCAAGAAAGATATATTAGTATTGAGTAATGCAGGCTTTGATGATATAGAAAAGCTATACGATTATAATCTTACACCAGTTATACATAATTTTACAATTTTAGAAAGTATTATAGAGTTTTCAAAATCCAAAAAATATAGATTTCCTATTCATATAAAGTTTAATACGGGTATGAATAGATTGGGTTTTTGTCAAATTGACTTAGATAAAATTTTTGAACTTTACAAAAAAAATAAAGAATATATTAATATAATAGGAATTATGTCACATTTTTTAAGTTCAGAGTCAGATACAAACATAACAAATAAACAAATCAATGAATTTGAATATATAGTTAATACCATAAAATTTAGTGATTTAGATGTTAGATACTACCACATAGCAAATAGCGGTGGTGTGCTAAACAATAAAAATGCCCATTTTAATGCCGTGAGAGTCGGTATTTCTCTTTATGGTTATTATCCAAACAAAGAAGAACAGAATAAAATTAAATTAAAGCCAGCTATGAGTATTAAGAGTTTTATTTTAAGCAAACAAAAATTAAAAAAGGGTGAAGGTGTAAGTTATGGACCAAGTTTTGTAGCTGATAATGATATGGAAATAGCTATTGTGGCATTTGGTTATGCTGATGGACTGTTTAGGCTATTGTCTAACAAATTTAGCGTTATTCTGAATGACAAGTTATGTAAAAGTATTGGTACTATTTGCATGGATATGTTTGCTATAGATGTTAGTGGTATTAAAACAAATATTGGTGATGAGGTTATTATTATGGGCGAAAGTAAAACTTGTAAAGTTGACGCAGATGACTTAGCAGTTTTTGCGTCCACCATAAGCTACGAAATCCTTACCAATATAGGTAAAAGTTCAAGAGTAAAAAGGGTTTATATTTAAAGATGTTTATTTTTACGTTTTTAGGTAGCTTAATAGTTAACTTTATAGATCAGTTGGGCGGTGTTGTTATACTAGCAGTAAACGCTATTTTGAACGTATTTAAGGGCTCTCTTAGATTAAAGCAAACTATAGATCAGTTTTATGCAATAGGAGTTACTTCTAGTTTTATTGTAATTTTGACCTCTCTTTTTATTGGTATGGTAGAAGCGTTACAGATTTACCATGGTTTTCAAAAGTTTGGTGCAGAAAACATGATAGGCTACACTGTGGCAGTATCTTTAGGGCGGGAGCTTTCTCCTGTATTTACTGCTTTGATGATAGTAGCAAGAAATATATCTGCAATGAGTGCAGAGATTGGTACAATGAAAATTACAGAACAGATAGATGCTATGGAAGTTATGGCAGTTGACCCTATAAATTATATTGTTACTCCAAGAATTGTTGCAACTGTAGTAATGCTGCCATTTTTAGTTGCTTTGTCTAATGTTGTGGGTAATATTGGCGGCTATGTTGTGGGTGTTTTTATACTAAAAGTCAGTTCAGTATCTTATATTGATAACATAAAACAATATCTTGAATTAAGCGATTTAACATATGGTTTTATTAAAGCTGCTATATTCGGTCTTATTATTTCATCTATTGGTTGCTATATGGGATTTAATACAACAAAAGGAGCAAAAGGTGTTGGTTTATCTACAACAAAAGCTGTTGTAGTATCAAGTGTTGCAATTTTAGTTGCAGATTATATTTTATCGGCATTTTTGTTTTAATATGATTGAAATTAAAAATTTGAGAAAAGCTTTTGGCAATCAGGTAGTTTTAAACAATTTAGATCTAAAAATAGAAGCAGGTAAAATAACAGTGATATTGGGCAAAAGTGGCCAGGGTAAAAGTGTCTTAATTAAAAGTATTATAGGTACATTAAAACCAGATTCCGGTAAAATACTGTTTGATAATAAAAATCTGCTGGATATGAAATTGTCAGAATTTAACAAAATAAGAATGAAATTTGGTGTGCTCTTTCAAGAAGCTGCCTTGTTTGATTCGATGAATGTTTTTGAGAATGTAGCATTTCCTGTTATTGAGCATAATTTTTTTGATAAAAAAGCAATAAAAGACGAGGTTGGACATGTGTTGAGCCTGGTTGAGCTAGAAGATGTAGAAGAAAAATATCCTAGCGAGCTTTCTGGTGGCATGAAAAAACGTGTTGGTTTGGCAAGAGCTATTATTACAAAACCAGAAATAATTTTCTTCGATGAGCCGACGACTGGCTTAGATCCAATTGTTTCGTATTCAATGGCAAAGCTTATTAGAGATATGAAAACCAAACTAAATACTACCTGTTTAGTTATAACGCATGATCTAGATGTGGCAAACTTGATTGCTGATTTTGTAGGTTTTTTAGATGGCGGGAAAATTATAGAGTTTGATGAAAAGGAAAATTTCTTTAAATCAAATTCTCCAATTGTTAGAGAGTTTTTAGATGCATTTAAGGGAGGCTGATTAATGAAAAAAGAGACAATAATTGGGCTATTTGCTTTTGCTATAATAGTATTATTTGGGATAATGACTATAAAATTGGGAAAGTTAAGCCTTACAAAAAAACCCACATATACGCTTTATGCAACATTTTCAAATGTATCTGGACTGAAAGATAAAGCTAAAGTAACAGTTTCTGGTGTTGAAGTAGGTTTTGTTAAAAATATTGAATTAACTCCCCAGGGTGCTAAAGTTGCTATGGATATTTACTCTAATTATAAAATACCAAAAGATTCAATTTGTTCAATCTCTACAACAGGCTTGCTTGGAGAAACCTACATTGAGATTACGCAAGGCAAAAGCAATATTTATTTAGCCAATAATCAGTCTTTTGTGTATACACAATCTGCTGTTGGATTAAATAATGTTGTGCGTGGTGCAAGCGAAGTGTTAAATGAGCAAAACAGAGATAATCTTGCAAAAACACTTCAAAATATTGCAGTATTAACGGCTAATTTAAATGAAGTAGTCAATGAAAACAGGGCAGCACTCAGGGCGACAATTTTAGAAGCAAAGCAGGCAATGCTTGCATTTAACCAGGCAATGTCAAATATAAACGAAACTGTTTTGCAATCCAGACCTGATTTAAAAGTAGCTCTTGAAAATGCAAAAACTTCAATGGGTAAACTCAATGCTTCTTTGAATAATATTTATGCTTTAACAGAAAATGTTAAAGAAGGTAAAGGCACCATTGGTGGTCTTATGACAAAAGATGAAATCTACAACAACATTAACAACGCAACGGCAAACATTGATGAGATTTCAAGAAAGATTAATGAAGGCAAAGGCACAGTGGGTAAGCTTGTAAACGATGAGGGTGTTTATGATAATCTAAATTCAACGCTTAAAGATTTAAAAGAATACTTTGGTCGCATGAACAGGATACTTGTGCAGGCAAATATTCAGGGCAACTACCTAACGCGCGGCGGAAATTCTATGGGTATTGCAGGTGTTAATATATATACAGCACCTGATAGGTTTTACAGAATTGAAGCGGTTAATGAGAAGAATTACGAAAACACACCAAATCCTTCCAGTCAAGACACAAAAACGCGCATAACTGCAGAGATGGGTAAGCGCTATAACAACATAGTTATAAGAGGCGGCATTATTGAGTCAACTTTTGGCGTTGGTGCTGATTACTATGTTACACCCAATCTGAAATTAACAGCAGATGCATTTGATTTTAATCACTCAAATGATATTAGAGACCATAATGCACAAGTTAGGGTCCAAGCTTCTTATAGAATTTTGAGGCATTTTTACCTGTATGGTGGTGTTAATGACTTATTAAATAGCCAGTCAAGATCGCCTTTTATAGGCTTGGGTATGAAATTTACAAACGAAGATTTGAAATACTTTGCAGGGGCTGCAAGCAGTATACCGCATAATTAAGGAGAATATATGTTTTATAAAAGCACGCGATGTGGTGTAGATAAGATTAGCTTTAAAGATGCAATAATGATGGGTCTTGCAACTGATGGTGGGCTTATTGTGCCAGAGTATGTGCCAAAACTTTCCCCACATGATTTAAAAAAGCAGGACTTTAAATCTATTGCATTTGAGATATTCAAGCTCTACATAGGCGATATAAGAGAAGATAAAATATACGAGCTTATTGATAAAAGCTACTCTGCTTTTGATGATAGTGAAATTACACCTTTGAAGCAGTTTGATGATTTATATATATTGGAGTTATTCCATGGTCCAACTTATGCATTTAAAGACATTGCTTTGCAGTTTTTAGGCAACCTTTTTGAGTATATTTTAGATGAGAGCAATCAAACATTGAATGTGCTTGGCGCTACAAGTGGTGATACAGGTAGCGCAGCAATTTATGGACTTAAAGGTAAGAAAAACGTCAAAGTATTTATACTTTATCCTAAAAATGGTGTAAGCCCAACTCAAGAACTTCAAATGTGTGATATTGAAGACGAAAATGTTTTTCCAATAGCCATAAATGGTACCTTTGATGATTGCCAGAATATCATAAAGGAAATTTTTAAAGACAATGCATTTAAAGAAAAGTACCATTTAGGCTCTATCAATTCTATTAATTTTGCCCGAATTTTAGCTCAGATTGTATATTATTATTATGCGTTTTTAAAAGTAGGTAAAAATGTATTGTTCAGTGTCCCAACGGGCAACTTCGGTGATATATTTGCTGGATATTTAGCAAAATTAATGGGTTTGCCAGTAGAAAAACTTATTTTAGCCACAAACGAAAATGATGTATTATATAGGTTTGCACGCTTCGGTGATTATTCAAAGCAAAATGTTAAAAAAACGTTAAGCCCATCTATGGACATACAACTTGCCAGTAACTTTGAAAGGTATATTTATTACTTATACAATCAAGATTGCAATAAAGTTAAAGATTTAATGAGTCAATTAAACAAGAATGGTAAACTTATCTTTACAGACAAATTAAGCCAAATACAAAACGAATTTAGCTCATACAGGGTAAGCGATTGGATGATTTTGCAAACTATTAGAGATTTTTATGAAAAGTATAATTATATAATAGACCCGCACACTGCTTGTGGAGTTAAAGCAGCTTTTAGTGAAGGCAAACAAGTTGTATGTCTTGCTACTGCTCACCCTGCTAAATTTAGCGAGGTAATAGAAAATGCTTTGGGCTTCAAAATAGATTTACCTGAAAAATTAGCAAAGCTTAAAACAAAAAAAAGAAGTTTTGAGCAAGAAAACAGTATTAAAGCAATTAAACATTTTATAGAATTAAATGCTAATGTATAGCCACCATTGACTTTTTAATAACCATATTATAAATTAGGCATGACATGAAATTTGATTATTTAAAGGATTTGCTAGGAAAGCGTTTTTTAGATGAAAAAATTGATAGACTGCAGTATGCTTACGATGCCACGCAAAAAATGTATATGTCAGATTGCGTGGTATTTCCAAAAAACACTGAAGAAGTAAGCAAAATAGTAAAGTTTGCAAACGAAAATAAAATACCTGTTGTTGCAAGAGGTTGTGCAAGTGGCTTTAGTGGTGGAGCTTTAAATATTGATGGTGGGATTGCGCTTTCAATGGAACTTATGAATAATATAATAGAGATTGATTTAGATAATTTGATTGCTACAGTTGAGCCTGGTGTTGTAAATTACGATTTACAAGTAAAATTAAAGCCGTTTGGTCTGTTTTTTCCACCGGATCCTTCAAGCTGGAAGTTTTCATCAATTGGTGGTAATATAGCAGAAAATGCAGGTGGTCCAAAAGCGGTTAAGTATGGGGTAGTTAAAGATTGGGTTTTAGGTTTAGAAGTGGTGCTTGCAGATGGTTCTATAATTAATGTTGGATCTAAAAATGTTAAAGATGTTGCAGGATACAATTTAACACAGCTATTTGTAGGTAGTGAAGGAACACTAGGTATTATAACAAAAGCGCTATTGAAGTTACATCCAATTGCACAAGGTAGTCAAACATTGCAAGCTACTTTTTATGATATGAGCTTTGCAGCTAAAACTGTAAGTGATATAATAAAAAATAAGATTATACCGAGTTCTCTGGAATTTGTTGATCATCAGGCGATACTAACTGTTGAAGATGCGCTCAAAGCTGGCCTTCCAACTGATGCTGATGCCATTTTGATTATTGAGATAGAGGGCTCTAAGTTTCAAATTAAAGAAGACTTAGAAAAAATTGTTGAAATTTGTAAACAAAATGGTGCTGAGGTTAAAATAGCCCATTCAGTAGAAGAAGAAGAAAGCGTTTGGCTTGCAAGAAGGTCAATTTCACCTACGCTAAAGCGCATTGCAGATGGCAAACTGAACGAAGATATAGTTGTGCCACGCTCTAAAATTGCTGAGATGATTAAAAAAACTCAAGAAATTGGAAAAAAGTACAATGTTGTAATAGTCAATTTTGGTCATGCAGGTGATGGTAATATTCATACAAATATCATGTACAATATTAAAGATAAAGATGAGGAAAAAAGGGCATTTAAAGCAATGGATGAAGTTTTTGATGAATGTTTAAAGTTAGGTGGTTCTATTAGCGGTGAGCATGGTATTGGTATAACCAAGCAAGATTATCTGGAGCGCCAGGTGGGCTCAAGAACAATACAGTTATACAAACAAATAAAATATGCATTTGATCCAAACAATATACTAAACCCTCATAAAATGAAACTATAATGGATGAGAGATTAAAAAAAGAGTGGGAATCGTGCGTAAAGTGCGGTCTGTGTCGCAGCGTATGTCCCGTTTTTAAGGAATTGCGCCAGGAGCCTTTTGTTGCCCGTGGTCATATAAGTTTATTAAGTGAGTTTATAAAAGGCAACTTTGATTTTGATAGTGAAAAATCCAAAGATTATCTATATAAGTGTCTTTTATGTACCTCTTGCGTTGAAGCTTGCCCAAATGATTCTGGTACAGATACAATAGTTGAAATTGCAAGAAGGCGGATTGTAGAATTACATGGTTTGCCACTTTATAAAAAAGTAATGGCAAAAATCCTTCTCAATAGGAACCTTATGGATTTAAGTGCTCTAAGCGCAAATTTATTATCTGTTTTTTTATTTAACAAAAATACAAATACATCAAGACAGTCTAATAGCTTAAAAATAAAATTACCTTTTGTTGATAAAGACAGACTACTACCACCTTTAGCGCCAAAAACTTTTTATCACAAATATGAAAGTTACGGGAAAAATGCAAAAATATCAATTTTCCCTGGATGCTTGATAAATTATACATATGTAAAAATAGGTGATGCTTTTATAAATATATTACATAAACTAAATATTAGCTACTTAATAGAAAAAAAAGCAAGTTGTTGCGGTGCTCCTATTTATTTTAGTGGTAATTTTGATGATGCAAAAATTCTTGCCAAAAGAAACATTGATTTATTTTACAATCAAGATATTGATTATCTGGTTGTGCTTGAGCCAACTTGCGCTAGCATGATGAAGTTTGATTATCCAAAATTATTTATGTATTTTGATGATGAAGAATACATAAAAAAAGCTACTGAATTTGCAGAAAAGATAATTGACCCGGTAAAATACCTATATGATAATACAGATATAAAAGATAGATTAAAGGACACTGGGTTAACTGTAACCTACCACGATCCATGTCACCTAAAGCGTACGCAAAAGGTTAAAAATGAACCAAGAGATTTAATAAAGCATGCTGCAAAATTTAAAGAAATGAAAGAAGCCGATAGATGTTGTGGTAATGGTGGTACATTTAGTATAGACTACAGAGATTTATCTTTGAAAATTGCTTCAAGAAAAATTGACAATATATTGGATAGTAAAGCTCAAGCACTTGTGACAGGTTGCAGTGCATGCATTATGCAATTATCAGAAGCTTTGCATATTGCAGGCCATGATGAGATAAAAACGCTACATACGCTTGAGTTAATTGATAAATCACTTGGAGGTTGACATGTCTAAAATAAGAAAAGCTGTGTTTCCGGTTGCAGGATTTGGAACCCGATTTTTGCCTGTTACTAAATCATCACCAAAAGAAATGTTGCCTTTGGTAGATAAACCTTTAATTCACTATGGCGTAAAAGAAGCAGTTGATGCAGGTATTGAACAGGTAATATTAATAACAGGCAGAGGTAAGAGGGCGATTGAAGACTATTTTGATATTTCTTTTGAGCTTGAGTTTCATTTAAAGCTGCACCACAAAGAAGAATTGATTGAAGAGATGCGTTCAATTAGCAATATGGCAGATTTTGTTTACATGCGCCAGGAAGAGCCGAAGGGTCTTGGACATGCAATCTTGAGAGCAAAAGATGTTGTGGGTAATGAACCGTTTGTTGTGATTTTGCCAGATGACATAATTATTAATGAAAAAGGTGCGATAGAGCAATTAATGGAAGTTTACAATAAATATAACTGTTCTGTGCTTGGTCTTGAAATGGTTGATCAAAAAGAAACAGACAAGTATGGGATAGTTGGTGGTATAAAATTTGAAGAAAATATATATAAACTTGACCAGTTCGTTGAAAAACCAAGCCCTCAAGAAGCACCAAGCAATATTGCTATTATTGGCAGGTATATTTTTACACCACGTATTTTTGAAGCACTACAGTCAATATCATATGGAAAAAATAATGAATTGCAATTAACCGATGCGATAAAGTTTTTATCTACAAAAGAAGCTATATATGGCAAACTGATTGAAGGCAAAAGATTTGATTGCGGATCAAAGTTAGGTTTTCTCAAAGCTACAGTTGAGCTATCCTTACAGGATGATTCAATCAAAGAAGAATTTAAACAATATTTGATAGAGGTTATAAATGCTTGATGTGAGTATTTTAAGACAAAACCCAAAATTAATTGAAGATGCCCTAAAAAAAAGAGGCAATACAAGTACAGATCTAAATAAGCTTATTGATCTTGACGAACAAATAAGAAAAATTAAATCTGAAATAGATTCGCTTTTGCACACAAGAAAGGTAATTTCTAAGGAAATTGGTACTATTAAAGCAAAAAAAGGTGATTCAAGAGAACTCGAAGCAAAAGTCAAAAGTATAGCTGCTGAAGTTGAAAACCTTGAAGAAAGTTTATCTAAAAAAAATGATGAATTTTTTTCCATGTGGCTTTTAGTGCCAAACTTAGTAGATGACGCAGTTGTGATAGGCAAAGATGAGAGCGAAAATGTTGAAATAAGAAGGGTTGGAGAGCCAAAGTTATTTGAATTTGAAGCAAAAGCCCATGATGAGATCGCAAAAGATTTGGATATTTTGGATTTTGATAGGGCTGCTAAGGTTTCTGGTAGCAGGTTTGTTTATTATAAAAATCAGGGTGCAAAATTAGAGCGAGCTTTAATCAATTTTATGCTTGATTTGCACACTAAAAATGGCTACATTGAAGTCATTGTTCCTTATATTGTAAATGAAGATAGTATGATTGGCACAGGTCAGTTTCCAAAATTTAAAGAAGAAGCCTACAATGTGGAAGGTCAATTTTTAATCCCTACAGCAGAAGTACCACTGGTTAATTTTCACAAAGATGAGATATTGAATGAATCATTGCTTCCTATTAAATATGTAGCCTACAGCGCATGTTTTAGAAAAGAAGCGGGGAGCTACGGTACAGATGTCCGTGGTATAATCAGACAGCATCAATTCAATAAAGTTGAGCTTGTGCAATTTACCAAACCTCAGGACTCATTTAATGCGTTGGAAAGTCTTACAAACCAGGCTGAATTGGTTTTAAAAGAATTAGGTTTACCTTATAGGGTAGTTATGTTGTGTAGCGGTGATTTAGGCTTTGCAAGTGCCAAAACATATGATTTGGAGGTATGGTTTCCTTCGCAAAAACGTTACAGAGAGATTTCATCTTGTTCAAATACACTTGATTTTCAAGCAAGAAGGGCTAAAATAAAAGTGAAAGGAAGTAAGGGAAATTATTACCCACATACACTAAACGGTTCTGGTGTTGCTGTTGGTAGATGTTTTGCGGCAATTTTAGAAAATTTCCAAACAAAAGACGGAAATATTAAAATACCTGAAAAATTGGTTTCTTATTATGGCAGTGAGTATTTATTATGATTTTTGAAGATGAAAGATACAGGCAATTTGGTGCACGATGCGTTTTTTTTGATAGAGAATCAGGTGTAAGCAAACCTCCTTTTGATTCTTTAAATGTCAGCTCTACTCTGGGTGATCTTGTATTAAATGTAGAAAAAAACCTTGAGATTGTTAAACAACAGCTTAATATAAGTGTGATTGCCATGTTAAACCAGGTTCACTCTGATAGGATTGTTGAGTACAATGGCGAGGTTGCTGATGCCGATGGTTTTTTTACTTATAAAAAGGGTGTATTTTTGTCTATAAAGTTTGCAGATTGCTGTCCTGTAGTATTTTTGGATACAAAAAACAAGATAATAGCAAGTGTTCATAGTGGCTGGAAGGGTGCATATTTGAAAATTTCGCAAAAAATGCTTGAAAAACTCTACAGTCTTGGCTCTAAAAGTGAAGATATTATAGTAACATTAGGTCCTCATATTTGTGAGAATTGCTATGAAGTCAAAGACGATGTTGCAAATTTATTTGACCAGAAATTTATAAAATTCAAAGATGGTAAAAAATTTTTATCACTGAGCTCATCTATAATTGAATCGTTAGTAGAAAAAGGCATTAATATGAATAATATAGTTGATTTAAAAATATGCACTTATGAAAGTAAAGATTTTTTTTCTTACAGAAGAGACAAGCTTACTGGTCGCAACATTGGTGGTGTTTTTTTGCTTGATAATTAAAAAAAAATGTATAAAATAGTATCCACATTTATGTTAATTTTCTTAACTTTTTTTATCTTTTTGCTTATACCACAAATGGCTTTTGCATGGGGGCCAGGCGTACATACACTTATATCGTTTAATTTACTCGATGAGCTTAAAGCTTATGGAAGTTTTTTTTATCCCGTTGTTTCAAACAATTTTTGGGAATTTTTATACGGTAGTTTAGCTCCAGATTTTATGGTTGCAAAAAAACTTGTATCAAAGAAAAACAACTCACACAATTTTGATTTTGCTAATAAGCTTATCAATAGTGCAAAAAATGAAAAAGAATTATCATTTGCGCTTGGGTATTTATCCCATCTGGCTTCAGATAAGATAATGCATGAAGTATTCTTGAGTGATTATAATGTTGTTAATTCTCTTGAACATATGAGTTTAGAGATTTTGTCTGATTCTTATTATTCTAGCTATTTAAACATTGTTTCGCTTGTTTTAAAGAAAAAGAGTATATTAGATAAGCCATTAAGGGCAAATCTTGGTTTGGTGATAAATACTTTCATTGGTAAAAATATTTTGAGATTGTCCACGAAAAATATTATTTCCTTAGTATCTAAAAATATTGCATTAAACAATATGAAAATTGACAAAGATATAGTTGATAATTATATAAAAGTCTCACTCAAGTTAAGCAAAGAGCGTATAGTCAAATTAAAATAATGTACTTTTAAATAGGAGGATATTAAAACTGCATGAGCGATATTAACATTGAAGATTTAAAGAAGAAGAAACTAATTGAATTGATAGAAATTGCTAAAACATTAGAGATAGCTATTGCAAGCAAAAAGAAGGAACAGTTAGTTTTTGAGATTACAAAAAAGTTATCTGAAAAGGAAGGCGTAAGCTACGGTGAAGGTGTACTTGAAATTTTACCAGATGGCTTTGGTTTTTTAAGATCTCAGAAAAACAACTATTTACCATCTCAAAACGATATATACGTATCTCCAAGCCAGATAAAAAGATTTGCGCTAAGAACAGGTGATTTTGTTTCTGGACAAATCAGAGAGCCCAAAGATAATGAAAAATACAGAGCGCTTTTGAGGGTCGAGGCTGTAGAATTTGAAGACCCAGAACACATGAAGGAACGTGATTATTTCGATAATCTAACGCCACTTTATCCAATGGAAAGGATAAAGTTGGAAGTTACAAAAGATAACATTGCAATGCGTGTAATGGATTTAATAACGCCTATTGGAAAAGGCCAAAGAGGTTTAATTGTAGCACCACCAAGAACAGGTAAGACAGTTTTGTTGCAAAATATAGCAAATAGTATTACTCAAAATCACCCTGAAGTTGTTATGATGGTTTTATTGATTGATGAAAGACCAGAAGAAGTTACAGATATGGCACGCTCTGTTAAAGCCGATGTAATAAGCTCTACATTTGATGAGCCACCAGATAGGCATATACAGGTCGCAGAAATTGTTTTAGAGCGAGCAAAAAGGCTTGTCGAAAGAAAGCTTGATGTAGTAATTTTGCTTGATTCAATAACAAGACTAGCAAGGGCATATAATGCAGTAATTCCACCAAGCGGAAAAGTTTTATCTGGCGGTTTGGATTCCAATGCTTTGCAAAAACCGAAAAGATTTTTTGGAGCAGCAAGAAATATTGAAGAAGGTGGTAGTTTAACAATTATAGCAACAGCTCTTATCGATACTGGCTCAAGAATGGATGATGTTATATTTGAAGAATTTAAAGGTACAGGCAATATGGAATTACATTTGGATAGAAATTTGTCTGATAGGCGCATTTTCCCTGCAATTGATGTAACAAGAAGCGGTACAAGAAAAGAAGAACTATTAATACTAAAAGAAGATTTAAATCGTTTATGGATATTACGCAAAGTACTTATGGAAATGAACGATGTAGATGCTATGACATTTTTGCTTGAGAAGCTTTTAAAAACGCAAAGCAATAAAGACTTTTTAGAATCCATGAATAGATGAATTTTAATTCTTGCTATTTTTTAGCCCCAATGGCTTCTTATACAGATAAGCCATTTAGGAAAATAGTAAAAGAGTATGGGGCTGGTTTAACAATTAGTGAACTGATATCAGTAAATTCTCTGCACTATAATAATTCAAAAGCTTTGCTATTGGCAAGTCGGAATATTGAAGAAACACCATTTGCTATCCAATTGTTTGGTTATGATATAGATTTGTTTGTTGAATCTGCAAAAAAAATCGAATCAATGTGTGATATTATAGATATTAATGCAGGTTGCCCTGTACCAAAAGTTATTAAAGCAAAAGCCGGTGCTTATTTACTTAAAGAAAAAAAACATTTGATAGACATTGTAGAAGCTTTAAAAAAAAATGTAAAAAAGCCGGTAAGCGTAAAATTAAGGATGGGTTTTGATGCAGAAAGTATTAACAATATTTATTTTTATAAAGATTTAGAGAATGCAGGTTGTGACATGGTAACAATACACGCTCGCTTAAGAAACGGCTTTTACAGCTCAAGTGTTGACTATGAACATATAGCACTTGTGTGCAGTCATTTAAAAATACCTGTTGTAGCAAATGGAGCCATTGATTCATTTGAAAAATTAAAAGAAGTTAAAGAGATAACACATTGTAAATACTTTATGATAGGGCAAGCAGCATTAAAAAAACCTTACATTTTTGAAGACTTAATTAATGAGTGTGACAGCATAAAGAGCCTTGATTACATTAAAAAACTTATGTTAAAGCATCTTGACTTGATGATAAAAGAATATGGTGATTACGCCAATAAATTATTTAGAAAATTTGCCCACAAGTATCTAGCTGGCTACAAAAATGCAAAATTAATTAATTACCAAATAAATAATTGTCCAAATATTAAAGAACTTTTTAATATTATTAACTCTGTAAAATAATAAACAAAAATTATTGACAAAAATTAATAAACTTAGTATAAATTAGGAAGATTGTATATTGTTTATAGGAGGAGTCGATGAAAGATAAGCTAAAGGAATTCAAAGAGAAAGAACAAGAAGCAGAAATTGCCGGCGGTTTGCAACGTATTGAAAAACAACATGCTCAAGGCAAATTAACAGCAAGGGAAAGACTGAATTTATTACTTGATGAAGGTAGTTTTGTAGAATTAGACAAATTCGTTGTTCACAGATGTACAGATTTTGGTATGGATAAACAAAAAATTTATGGTGATGGCGTGGTTACTGGGTATGGCACTATTGACGGAAGATTGGTTTATGTTTTCAGTCAAGATTTTACCGTATTCGGTGGATCGCTTTCCAGCATGCATGCAAAAAAAATATGTAAAATTATGGATTTAGCGGGAAAGACGGGTGCTCCTGTAATTGGTTTAAATGATTCTGGTGGTGCTAGAATTCAAGAAGGTGTGGAATCGCTTGGTGGTTATGCTGATATATTTTTGAGAAATACACTGTTTTCTGGTGTTGTGCCGCAAATTTCAGTTATTATGGGTCCAACTGCAGGCGGCGCAGTGTATTCTCCTGCAGTGACAGATTTTACAATAATGGTGAAAAATACAAGTTTTATGTTTATAACGGGTCCAGATGTAATAGAAGCGGTAACTGGTGAGAAAATAACCAAAGAAGAGCTTGGTGGTGCAGAAGCTCATACTACAAAAACACAGGTATCTCATTTTGCTGCAGACAATGATGAAGATGCATTAATGCTTGTTAGAGAGTTGTTGCAATTTGTGCCTCAGAACAATATGGAAGAGCCACCATTTGTGCCAACAGAGGATCCAATAAATAGACAAGAAGAATCAATTTATGATCTTATACCTTCTGACCCAAATAAACCTTACAATATCAAGGATCTTATTAAAAAAGTGGTTGATGAAAATTATTTCTTTGAAATTCAAGAAAATTATGCAAAAAACATTGTAATAGGCTTTGCAAGGTTAGGTGGCAGGAGCGTAGGGATTATCGCAAATCAGCCAATGTATTTTGCCGGTGCGCTTGACTATAAATCAGCTATTAAAGCTGCTAGGTTTGTGAGGTTTTGTGATGCGTTTAATATTCCAATTATTACTTTTGAAGATCAGCCAGGATATATGCCAGGTGTTGCACAAGAACACAATGGCGTTATAATCCATGGTGCAAAATTGCTTTATGCATACGCTGAAGCAACAGTGCCAAAGATTACACTAATTGTAAGAAAAGCTTATGGCGGAGCTTATGATGTGTTGGGTTCAAAGCATTTCAGGGCAGACATAAATTATGCATACCCAATAGCAGAAATTGCTGTTATGGGACCGGATGGTGCAGTTAATATATTGTTTAGAAGGGAAATTCAGGAGGCAGAAAATCCTGTAGAAAAGAAAGCAGAGATTGTCAGGATGTACAGAGAAAAATTTGCAAATCCATACATTGCTGCATCTCTTGGCTATATTGATGAGATTATTGATCCAGCACAAACCAGGCAAAAATTAATTCAGGCATTGGAATTAACTAAAAATAAAAGAGAATCAAATCCACCCAAAAAACATGGTAACATTCCACTATAGGAGGAAAAATGGTTGCTTATAAAAAATTTAAGAAAGTATTGATTGCAAATAGAGGTGAGATAGCTGTTAGAATATGTAGGGCGTGTAGGGAAATGGGCATTACAACAGTAGCTGTTTACTCTGAGGTAGATAGGAATGCTTTACATGTTAGATATGCAGATGAGGCTTACTATATTGGCGCTGCACCTGCAACTGATAGCTATCTTAGAATAGATAAAATAATTGAAGTGGCATTAAAGAGCAACTGCGATGCCATTCATCCAGGGTATGGCTTTTTGGCAGAAAATTCTGAATTTGTGAATGCATGCAACAAAAATAACATTACATTTATTGGTCCAAATACACAATCTATGTACATTTTAGGCGATAAAACTCGTGCTAGACAAAAAATGAGTGAAGTGGGTGTACCTATTGTGCCTGGCATTAAAGACCCTGTTAAAGATTTGGATGATTCATTGAAAATTGCCGATGAAATTGGCTATCCTATAATGTTTAAGGCCTCAGGTGGCGGTGGTGGCAAGGGTATGAGACTTATAAAATCAAGGGATGAGTTTAAAGAAGTTTACGATTTAGCCAAAGGTGAAGCATTAAATGCATTTGGTGACGACAGGATGTATATAGAAAAAGCAATAGAAAAACCAAGGCACGTTGAGGTTCAAATTGCACGCGATAAATACGGCACGGGTATACATTTATTTGAAAGGGAATGCTCAATCCAAAGAAGACATCAAAAGGTTATTGAAGAATCTCCATCTATGGCTATAAATAATGAAGTAAGGTATAAAATGGGCGAAGCGGCTGTTAGGGCAGTTGCAGCTGTAGACTACGACAGCGTGGGAACAGTAGAGTTTTTGGTCGATAAAGACATGAATTTTTATTTTCTTGAAGTAAATACAAGGGTGCAAGTTGAGCATCCAGTAACTGAGCTTGTTACTGGTATTGATATTGTAAAACTTCAAATAGGTATAGCAGAAGGTAAACCTTTACCAATAAAACAGGAAGAAGTTCGCCAATATGGCCATGCAATTGAATGCAGAATTTATGCCGAAGACCCAGAGAAGAACTTTATGCCCTCGCCTGGTATTATTGAAGGTTTAAGATTACCTGGAGGACCTGGCGTTAGGGTAGATACAGGTGTGTATGAAGGAGCGGAAATTCCAATCTACTACGACCCAATGGCTGCAAAATTGCTTGTGTGGGCAAAGGATAGAAACGCAGCAATAGCTAGAATGCAAAGGGCTTTAAGCGAGTTTATTGTAAAAGGCATTAAAACAACTATTCCTTTCCATCAAAAAGTACTCAGAAATCAAGATTTTATGGATGGTAATATTAGCACAGATTTTATTGATAAAGAAGTATTAGAAAAACCTCAGCCAAGAGAGGGCTCTTCTGTGGCAGCTATTGCTGCTGGAGCTATAGCAGAACATTTGAGAGAGGAGTCGCTTAAGAGCAAACTTTTAATCTTTAAAGAAACCTGCGGTGCTGGAAGTACTTGGAAAGAAGCTGGCAAAAAAGCGGCAATGCTAGGTTTAAGCTTTGGTGATATATACAAGACCTCTTAAAATTTACTTAAAGGAGTGAAGTATGGCTTATGTAGTAAAAATGGACGATGTTGATTATAAAGTACGCGTAACAGAAATTGAAGCTAATAAATTTGAAGTATACATAGATGATAAATCCTATATTGTAGATGCAAGGTTAACAGAAGGTAGTGTCTATTCCCTGCTTATTAACAATGAATCTTTTGAAGCTGACGTAGATTACAAAGGTGAAAACAACTATCATGTATTAACAGAAGGTGATTTGTTTAAAATCAGTGTTATTGATGAAATGAAAGCTAAATTAATGCAACGCAGAGGTGGTAGTTCAGTAGAAGGCAAACAAGTTATAAAATCTGAGATGCCAGGTAGAGTTATTAGTGTAAAAGTGAATATTGGTGATAGTGTTGAAGAAGGCGATATATTGCTAATACTTGAAGCAATGAAAATGCAGAATGAAATTAAAGCACCAAAAAGTGGTGAAGTAAAAGAGCTTTTTGTTAAAGAAGGGGAAAATATAGCTGCTGACTCAAAATTAGTCGTAATTGAATAAACAAATTTTAGGCTCTAAATTAATTTAGAGCCTATTTAATTTTCAATCATTATTGTAACAGGGCCATTGTTTAAAAGTTCTATTTTCATAGAAGCACCAAAGATGCCATTCTTGGTTTCGATACCGTTTATTTTAAATTGATTAATCATCTTGCTATAAAAGTTTGTTGCTTGGTTTGGTTCCATAGCATTAAAGAATGATGGTCTGTTACCCTTTTTTGTATCTGCTGCCAAGGTAAATTGACTAACTACCATTACCTCGCCTTTTACGTCTTTTAAAGATAGGTTAAATTTTTTATTAATATCTTCAAAAATTCTTAAATTGATGATTTTTTGTACCATTAAATTAATATTTGATTCTGTATCGTCTTTAAGAAAGCAAACGAATGCAAGCAAACCATTTCCAATTTGTGAGTATAATTCATCTTCTATATACAACTTTACGTAATTAACGCGCTGTATTAAGCATTTCATCTAATTTTACCCTCAATCGTTTTCCTAAATAGTTTTCTAATTCTAATATTAGTTTGTTTAATGTTTGAGAATCTTTTGTATATATTCCATTTTGTAATAAAATTGTTTTTAAAAAATTAATAACGCTTTCGTTCACATTGTTATTTTTTAGTGATTTAATTGTTTTGACTAAAAAGTTATAACTTATATCTATCTGACTCGCTATATCTACTATAAAAAAAGCTGCCATTAACTTATCTTTTGTATTTAAATGTTCAAATTTATCTGCTAAATAAAACTTACGTACGATGTATATGTTTTTTTTGTTTGACTCTATAAAATCAAAATTAAATATATAAACTAAATTTATCTGTTTATTGCCATAAATAACAGCATCTTTTGAGCCTGTTGTTGTTATGATTTTAACAAAATTAATATTTTGAAAATGTGTTTTTTTTACAATTATGCCATTTTCATTAATCATTTATTGCAAACTTACCTCTTCTGTTTCACTATCGTACGCCAATAAATCGGCAAACCTTGCCCAGCCTATAAATGTTTTGAATATCTTTTCTGGATCTTCATGTGGTAGTTTATTGCTTATTTCGTTTATTATATCTTCTTTATATAAAAATTCATTATCTGAATTTTTAACAATATCAACAAGGTGTCTTACAAGTCTTAAATCTAGAATTTCTTTTTTCCAGATTTGTTTGCGTTGTTCTATATCTGATTCAATAAATTTTCTTCCGATTGTTGTAAAAACAATGCTTCGTCTTGGTGTATCAACAAAATCCAGCAATTCTGCAGCTTTTGTAATTTTGATTATATCACCAAATTCTCTATTGAGTTCAACTGCAATATGAAATATATCATCATATCCACCATGTGAATCTAAAAATTCGAGTAAACCCACAATTTCACCTGGCGAAGCTTCGGGCAACGCTTCAAAAAAGTTTTCTTTTTGCTGTGTTTCAACTGCCTCTGGTATATCGGGCATATCGCTTGCTGTAATTATATCGTGAATGTAGTCTACCATATTAAGAAAATCCATACTTCTATAATCCCTTGGTCTTGGTAATTTATTTTCTATTATAGTTTTAATTTGCGTTGGTTTATCGCCAAGAACTATTATTTTATCGCTTAAATAAACAACTTCTTTAATATCATGACTTACTATAAGTATAGATTTTGGATTTTGGGTTAATTGCCAAATATCGATTAATTCCGACCTTAAAGATTCTGCAACAAGCGTATCTACATGGCTAAAAGGTTCGTCCATTAAAAGCAATTCGGGCTGCACAGCCAGGGCTCTTGCTACGCCAACACGCTGTTGCATACCACCTGAAAGCTCTTTTGGATATGCTTCTTCAAAACCAGCAAGACCTGTTATTTTTATTACCATGTTTGTATATTTTTCTACTTCATTTTTATCAAGATTAAGTGGTTTTAAGGCCAATTTTATATTTTCTTCAACATTAAGCCATGGCAATAAGGCAAAATTTTGAAAAACCATTGAAACGTTTGGGTTTATATCAATAACAGGTTTTCCTTTATAGAAGACGCTACCTGAAGATGGTTTTAAAATACCACAAATCATGCGTAGTATGGTAGATTTTCCCGAGCCAGAAGGCCCCAAAATTGACACTACTTCATTTTCGTATATGTCAAAGCTAATATTTTTAAGCACCTCTATTGACTTTTTTGTAGACAAACTAAAATTTTGTGACACATTTTTTATGTTGCAAATAACATCCATGCCTACCTCACTTTATAGTTTTGTGATAATTTATAAAGATTTTTCCATACAAGCTTATTAAAAAATACCACAGTTAGAGCCATTGTTAAAACACTGGCTGCTAAAAGTGGAATTTGTCCTGAGTTAGCTGCCTGGCTAATAAGGGCACCTATACCAGTTGTTGTTAAAGTTTGATTTTTAAAATTGACATATTCAGCTACAATAGAAGCATTCCATGCTCCGCCCGCAGCAGTTATCCAGCCAGTAACCAGGTATGGTAAAATAGCCTTAAAGTAAATTGAGCTAAATTTTTCCCATAAAGATAGCTTAAAAATTTTACCCATCTCAATCATCTCAGATGGAATATTTAAAGCTCCAGCTATAACATTAAAGAGAATATACCATTGTGTGCCCATAAGCATTAGAATGATGCTGCCATAGCTTAAATTTATTTTTAAAATGTAAAATATACCTATCAAAGCAGGAAATAGCATAGGAGCAGGAAAACTAGCAGTAATTTGTATAATTGGTTGTAAGATCTTTGATAGTTTTGGAGATAAACCTAAATATATCCCAAGTGGTATTGTCCATAAAGAACCTATTAAAATTGTAATAAGTACTCGAATCAGTGTATATGAATCTGATTTAAAAATCGTATACCATGTAGTAGATGGTAGATTTTTTATCATAAAAATGATTTTATAACTGGTGTAAATAATAAAAATAACAATTGTTATTAAGATTAGATTTGCAAAAAAATTAGCAGCAAGGTTTTTTTTTATTTTTTTATCCTTTTCTATTTTTATGTTTATTTTTAAATATTTAAATTTTTCTTCAAACCATATTGAAGTTTTTTTGTATGAATTTCTAACAAACTCAAGTATATTTGAATCTATTAGCAAGTTTAAGAACCATGATTCTTTAGGTTTTGAAGTTACAGAGTATTCGATCTTAAATTTTTCAGACCATGCAACAAGTGGTTGCCAAATAAATTGATCAAGCGCTACAATAATAATGATCATAGCCAGAATGCCATACGTCATAGCTGCATAATTTCCAGCATTTGCCGCTGTGGACATATAAGACCCTAGTCCTTCTAATGTAAAATTTTTATTTCCCAGCGAGAATTCTTCACATAACATTAAAAAAAACCAACCGCCTGCCATGCTCATCATGCTATTCCAGATAAGAGAGGATATTGTAGTAGGAAATTCTATCCACTTAAATTTTTGAAACCAATTTAGCTTATATACGCTAGCAACTTCATTAAATTCTTTTGGAATACTATTTAAAGTGCCATAAAAACCAAAAACCATATTCCATACCTGACCTGTAAAAATCATTATTATACTGGCAAGCTCAAGACCAATATTGTTATTTGGAAATAGAGCAATTAGTGCTAAGACCACTGCGGGTAAAAAACCCAAAACTGGTATACTTTGAAGAATATCTAGTATTGGCAACAATAATTTCTCTGCTGTTTTATTTTTATACATAAAATATCCATAAAGTATTGTAAAAACAAATGACATAGTAAAGGCAACAAGCGCTCTTGATAGTGAATATAGACTGTATTTTATTAGAGAAGCTACAGAAAGGCTTATATGAGCTTCATAATTTATACGTGATGTAGCTTGCTGTGCGTAGTGTGTGATAATGTACAAAATGCTTAAAAGCATTAAAATAAATACAAAATCCGCAATTATACTTCTTTTTTTAACAACATCGAAATTTATATTTGAAAAGCTAGATAGCCCTAACATAAACTCACCCTCCGCATAAGATAAGCAGATGAGCTTATGTTAAAGTTACTCACATGCTTATCTTATAAATTCTTTTACACGAATCGGGAACGTCCATCTAAAACAACTCCTGAATTTAAAAACTTTGAGTAATATTACATTAAGTTTTTTTTTTGTCAAGACATTTTTGTGTTAACTAACTGTAGTCCAAAAGGTGCGATAAGTGTCGTAAGCAGCGATATTATAACAATTAAAGCGTATATCTCGTTATTTAATACTCCGCTAGATTTTCCTATTGTAGCAAAAATTAGGCCCACCTCGGCGCGCGGTATCATAGCAATACCTACGGCTAATTTGTTATATATATCGTTTACCCAAAATCCACTAATTAGTTTGCCTAATAGTGCTATTATTAAAAAAACGAATAACGCAACAAAAAAATGACCTATTGAGGTAAAAGTAGCATTACTTAAGTTAAACGATAATCCTATATAAACAAAAAAGAACGGTTCAAAAAAATATTGGAGTGTTTTAATATGTGATTTTGCTTTTTTGAATGAATTGTCAATTGCTCTGTTTTTTGATAGCCTCACAGTTTGCATGCTATATCCTATAATAAAAGCTCCCAGGATATTTAAATGAACAAGCTTATATGAGGCAAAAGAATATGCGATAATTGCAAAAAATATTATAGCGAAAATATACATAGGGCTTTTATCAAAGCAAAGATTGATTACGTTTTTCAAGATAATTTTAATAAAAGGAATTAGTAAGAATAAGGCAGTAGTATATAAAAGAACCACCAGTGCAATTTCTAAATTTATAGTTTTTGTTTGTGCGAAATTTGATACCAAAAGCAACATTATAATACCAATTATATCATCTATCACTGCTGCCACTAAAACTATATTAGCAACTCTCGTGTGTTGTTGGCCTAAATCCATAAAAGTTTTAAGTGTAACACCTATGCTTGTTGCAACAAGGCTTCCTGCAATAAATATTGATTCGTTTTGATTGTAGTGCAAATATTTAGCTAAAACTAATGAAGCAAAAAATGGCACAAAACATCCTGTAATAGCAACTAAAGTCGCTTGCAAATTTGTCTTAAATCCAGATTGAAGATTGATTTCTAGACCAGACTCATAAAGTAGAAAAATAATGCCAATTTCAGCAAAAATGTAAATTATTTCATTTGGTTTAATTATGTTTAAAGCGCAAGGACTAAGTACGATGCCTATTGTTACGTAAACTACAATCTGAGGTATTCCAAAATTTTTTAACCATTCTCCAAATACTTGGGTTAATAAAATTATTGTAGCTATGAACAATATCGACACCATTGTTGAATTGTAGCATATATAATTTTACTTGACAAATTTTAAAAAAAGATTTTAATAGTAACAGATTTTAGGGGGTTTGTATGGACGAAAAAACCTTAAACGAGCTTAGAGATAGATTGTTATATTTAAAAAGAGAAATTCAGCAAAGAATTAAGGATAATAATGACCGCGTAAGAAGTTTAGAAAGTGGTGATGAAGGTGATTTTTCAAATAGTATTTCCTATAAAGATCTGACTTATAATTTAATAGAAAAAGACAGAGTCCAATTAATTGAAATAGAAGAAGCATTGTATAGAATAGAAAACAATACTTACGGTATTTGCGAAAGATGCAAAGAGTCTATAGAAATTGAAAGATTGAAGGCAAAACCGACAGCAAAATATTGTGCTAAGTGTAAACATATTATCGAATCTCATAGGTAATTTTAAAAGCCTTATTTTCCCTTCAGATTGTATTTTCTGTCAAAAACCAATCAAAAATGGTTATATTTGTAATGATTGCATGAAGGATATGATATATAAAGGTCCAAGGTGCACAAAATGCTCAAAACCTGTTAATCAAAATATCATATTGTGTTCAAATTGTATACAGAAGCACTATTATAAGAAAGGATTTGTTTTGTGGTCATATGAAAACGAGAAAGTTGCACATTTAATTAAGCTATCCAAATTTCACAGTCATTTTTATTATCTAAGCGTGATAAAAAAATTTAAAGAATTCATCGATTTTAGTATTTTCGACGGAACCGAGGCATTGGTTGCTGTTCCTATGTACAAAAAAGATTTACAAATAAGAGGTTACAATCAATCAGTTATTATTGCAAAAATCTTAAGTAAAATTTCAAAAGTACCAGTGGCCTATGATTTGATTGAAAAGGTAAAGCAAACAAAACCTCAAGTAGGCTTGAAAAGACAAGAGAGGTTAAATAATTTAAAAAATGTATTTGTTTTAAATAAAAAAGCGAAAACCTTAAAAAAAGTATTAATAGTTGATGATGTTGTAACAACATCATCAACTATTAACGAGTGCGCTAAATTGCTCCTGGATGTAAACATAGAATCAAATTTTTTTGCCTTAGCTGCAGAAACTTAAGCATTACTTTCCATTTTTCTTTTCTTTCCTTTGAGCATCAAATACGGACAAAGCTATCATGTCTTCTATGGTTCTAACAGGTGAGCCCATCTCAAGGACATGTATGCTCTTTTTTAGCCCAAGCAGTATTGGTCCTATAGGGTATGCACCACCTAGCTTGTACATGAGTTTATAGGATATGTTTCCTGCATCTAAGTTTGGAAAGATAAATACATTGGCTTCTTTGCCTTTTATTGTGTTAAATGGGTAGAACCCATCCCTTAGAGATACATCGCTTGCAATAGTTGCCTGCATTTCTCCTTCTATTAGTAAGTCTGGGTTTATTGACTTTGCTATCTCTACGGCTTTTTTAACCTTTATAGCTTCTTGTTGCTCGTTGCTGCCGAAGTTTGAAAATGACAGCATTGCAACAACAGCCTGCGCGTTTGTGAGATCTGTGTAGAACCTGGCTGTTTCTATAGCTATATAAGCAAGTGTTTGGGAATCTGGGTTTATATTTATCGTGGTGTCCGCAAATAAGTATATGCGGTTTTGAATGACCATTATATATATGCCTGCAACAGGTACATTGGGAGATTTTTCTGTAACCTGCAAGATAGGCCTTATAACTGTTGGGTAGTTGTAGGTTTCACCAATAAGCAATGCATCAGCATCGCCTTCCCTTACCATCATTGTAGCAAATACATTGGGTCTGTGGTTTATAATGTAGCCTGCCTCTTCTTTTGTTATGCCCTTTCTTTGCCTTATCTCAAGCAGTCTTTCTATGTAGTATTGTCTTTTTGGTGACTGCATGGGATCTATGAACTCTATCTTATCTATAATGTTTTGGTTTAGGCCTAATTCTTTTATCTTATCTACAACAAACTCTTTGGTTCTACCCCTTGAACCTACAAATACAGGTTTGAATATACCTTCTTCTAATGCATTTTGAACAGCTCTTAAAATATTGGGGTTTATTGTTTCTGTGAATACTACCCTTTTTGGGTTTTCTTTGGCTTTTTCATATATGTAGCGTGTTATGGATCTTGTCTTGTCCAGCTTTAGCTCAAGAGTTTTCTTATACTCCTGTATATTGAAGTGCTCTATCCTTGCTACCTTAGAGTCAATTGCAGCCTGTGCGACAGCGCTTGATACGTATATTAAAGCTCTTGGGTCAAATGGCTTTGGTATGATGTAGTCTGGACCAAACTTTAAGTTTGATAAGCCGTAGGCTTTAAGTACACCTTCTGGCACATCCATTTTAGCTAGGTTTGCTAAAGCTTTTGCAGCTGCTATCTTCATTTCTTCGTTTATTGTTGTTGCCATAGTATCCAGTGCGCCTCTGAATATGAAGGGAAATACAAGTACATTGTTTATCTGGTTTGGGTAGTCACTTCTACCTGTTCCTACTATAGCATTTGGGTTTGCTTCTTTTGCTTCTTCGTATGTAATCTCAGGCGTTGGGTTTGCCATGGCAAATATTATAGGGTGATCATTCATGGATTTTACCATTTCTTTTGTAAGTATATTTGGCTGGGATAAGCCAAAGAATACATCAGCACCTTCCAGGGCTTCCTTTAGCGTTCTAACAGATAGAGTAGTTGCAAACATTTCTTTGTATGGGTTCATCCCTTCGGTTCTGCCTTTGTATATTACACCTTTTGAGTCTATCATTATGATATTTTCCCTTTTTACACCAAGGCTTACATAAAACTTGGCGCATGCAATAGCAGCTGCCCCTGCACCACTTATTACGACTTTGATGTTTTCAATGTTTTTGCGGCTTATTTCTAAAGCATTGAGAAGTGCTGCTCCAGAGACAACAGCTGTACCGTGCTGGTCATCGTGGAATACCGGTATGTTCATTTTCTTTTTAAGTTCATCTTCTATGTAAAAGCATTCCGGGGCTTTTATGTCTTCAAGGTTAATCCCGCCAAATGTTGGCTCCAGGGCAGCTACAATTTCTATGATCTTGTTTGGGTCTTTTTCGTTTAGCTCTATATCAAACACGTCTATATCTGCAAACTTCTTAAACAAATTACCCTTTCCTTCCATTACTGGCTTTCCTGCCAGTGCTCCAATATTGCCCAGGCCAAGTACGGCTGTGCCATTTGTTACAACAGCTACAAGGTTTGATTTTGTGGTGTATTTGTAGGCATCCTGCGGATTTTCTTTTATCTGCATGCATACTTCTGCAACGCCTGGTGTGTAGGCTAGCGATAGATCTTTTTGGCTGTTGAATGGCTTTGTGTATCTTACTTCTATCTTGCCTGGTTTTTCCATGCTATGGTAGTCTAGTGCTTCCTGCTT
>NZ_JBMFGQ010000018.1:0-31727 GCF_049977265.1 Desulfurella sp.
ATATTGCAGGACCATTATCTGTTACACCAGATGATGCAGCCTGGACATTAACAGTCTATATTGCAGCCAATGCAATAATTCTACCCGTTACAGGCTTTTTTTCTCAAAAGTTTGGTAGAAAAAATTTTTTTCTTTTTAATGTTATTGCTTTTACTGTATCTTCATTTTTATGCGGTATTGCTCCAAATCTAGACCTTTTGCTATTATTTAGAGCGCTTCAAGGTTTTAGTGGTGGCACACTTCAGCCATTATCTCAGGCAATACTTATGGAGAGTTTTCCTATTGAAAAACGCACGCAAGCAATGAGCATCTTTTCTATAGGTGTTGTATTTGCACCAATTTTGGGACCTTTGCTTGGAGGCTATATTGTAAATAATTACGATTGGCGCTGGATGTTTTTAATTAATGTTCCATTTGGTATTTTAGCTACCATAATGATAATTTTGTTTATATTTGATCCGAATTATGCTAAAGCTAAGAAAGAATTAAAAATAGACTATACTGCCTTAAGTTTTTTAGTACTTGGCATTGGTTCACTACAAACAATGTTAGATAGAGGCCAGGAGTATAATTGGTTTAATTCTAATTTTATTGTAGTGCTTGGATTGATGAGTTTCTTTTTTATATCAATGTTTTTAATTAAAAATTACTTTTCAAAAACACCGCTTATTAGAATGTATCTGCTAAAAGATAAAAATTATGCATTTAGTGCAATTGCAATGTTTTTTCTGGGTTTTTTGTTTTTTACCACAGTAGCTTTACTGCCAAATTTAGTACAAACACTGTTAAAGTATGATGCCTATACTGCAGGCCTTATAATGATGCCAGGTGGTATTGCAAGCCTGGTTGTAATTGTTATTCTTGGACGGTTTTCTACTAAAATTAATCAAAAGATAGCTATTTTTATAGGTAGTCTGGTAGTGTTTTATGCGCTTTATCTAATGGAGCAGATAAACCTGAGCGCATCGCCGTACTTTATAACACTAGGGAGAGTTATAATAGGCTTTGGCTTGCCTTTGATTTTTATACCTATAAATGTGCTTGCATTTAATTTTTTAAAAAAGGAAGATATGAATGAAGCGAGCAGCGTTATTAACTTTACAAGAAATATAGGCGGAAGCTTTGGAATATCGTTTATGATTGATACATTTGTGCAAAGAAGATGGGAATTTCATAGAGATGCATTGGTATCGCACATAAATAATGCTAATCCAATTTTCAATAATCTATTTGAAAAGATGAGACTTTACCTGGTGGATAGGGGATTTTCTTTTGCAGACTCATACCACAAAGCTATTGCTTTGGCAAATAATACACTCAATGCGCAAAGTTTGATAATGTCATACCAGGATGCATTTCATGTGATGATGTGGATGTCTTTGATATTTATAGTATTTTTACCATTTATTAAACGTGTAAAAAATAAGGCCACCACTTCAGTTAATCTTGATATGTAGCAAATAAACTTAAAACTTTAACAATGTAAATGTCAAAATAGTTTGATAAATTTTTTTATTGGTATATAATAGCAGTAAATTTTTTTGGAGGAAGATGAATGTTAAGTTTTTTTAGAAAGCATAGAAAGTATTTTTTTGTAGTGCTTGTTCTTGCTACATTGAGTTTTGTGGCAGGTGGTGCATACCTTTATGTGTCTGGACCATTTAAAACGGGTCAAGATGTGGCAATTAAAGTAGGATCTACTAAAATTTCTACACAAGAGTATTTAAACACTTACAATCAGCTTTATAGTTTTTACTCAAACTTGCTTGCGCAGATGAAAGGTGGAAATGTGACAGAGCAAGATATAAAAAATCTGCACTTAAAGCAAAAAACGGCTGATTTACTCATAGACAAAATATTGTTATTGAAAGAAGCAAAAAGGGAAGGTATAGATGTTACAAAAGCGGATATTGAAAAAAGTATAGAAAAAAACCCTGTATTTGCAGAAAATGGAAAATTTTCCAAAGACAAATATTTGCTTGTTTTAAGAGAAAATCATTTAAAGCCTGCTGAATTTGAAACATCTATTAAAAATGATTTGTATATAGAGAAACTTAAGGATTCAATGGCAAAAAAAATTAATATTACAGATGAAATGGCAAAAAAATACTTTATAGATAATTTTTCAAATATAAATTTGTCTTACATTGATTTTAATACAAATGCATATGAGAAAAAAGTTTCTTATGATGACAAAGATTTAAAGGAATATTACAATAAAAATAAACAAGAATTTATGGAACCTGCTATGGTTAATATAAAATACGCCATAATTGACGCTACCTACTTAGCTCCAAAAGAAAAACCTACAGAGCAAGAGGTGAAAAGTTTTTATGACACGCATCAACAAAATTTTCAAATGCCGGAATTGTACGAGCTTGCTCACATATTAATAAAGCCAAATGGCAATTCAAAACAGGATTTAGAACAAGCTAAAAATCAGGCAGAGGAAATTTATAAGCAGCTCACGCCGCAAAATTTCGAACAGCTAGCAAAGAAGTATTCAGATGATAAGTATAGTAAGTCAAAAGGTGGTGTATTGGGTTGGCTATACCAATCACAATTTAAACAAGATAGTTCTTTTGCAAAAGTAGCGTTTAGTCTTAAAAAAGGTGAAATTTCCAAACCGTTTGAAACTCAAATGGGTTATGAAATAGTGTATTTGATGAATACAAAACCAGCACAGACTGTAAGTTTTGCTGAAGCAAAACCATATATTACTCAAATTTTGCAAGTGCAAAAAGCGCAAGATAATTTATTTAGAGAAAGCAAAAAAATTGCTCTTATGATTAAAAATCCGCAAGATTTTGATAAGGTTTGCAAACAAGAAGGATTAAATGTTCAACAAACTGGTTTGGTGGCAATAAATTCAAATGCATTGCCTCAAAATATACTTCAAAAAGCTTATGAGTCCACAACCAATACACTGCTTGGTCCTGAAGAGATAAAAATAAATAATACTTCTGCATATTTGATTTATGAAACTGTGCAAAAAAAGGAACCTTACTTGCCGGATTTTGAAAAAGCAAAAAATAAAGTTGCAATAGCCTATGCCAAGTATAAAGCTGCTCAATTAGCAAAAGAAAACTTTAACAAAGCTATTGCTCAAAAACCTTATGATTTACAGAAAATAGCTACTGAGTATGGATTAAGTATTAAAAACACTGGCAGTTTTTCAAAAATGAATCCTGACTCTAACTTTGCTTGCTTTAATAAACCAGAAAATATTGATTTTATCTTTAGGCAAAATAAAGGTTTTAGCGGTTTTTGTAGCGCAAATGGTGATAATTACATTTATAAAATTACAGATAAAAATGCAGATATGAACACTTACGAACAGTACAAAAATCAACTTAAAGCGCAGCTTAAAGATGAAGAAGTAAACAAGACACTTGATAGTTTATTAAAGACTCTAAAAGCAAATACAAAAATTGTAATAAATCCTCAAATTGTAAATGAAAGCTCCAATCAATAAAATTGTTGAGACACTTAGAGAAATTTACCCTTCCTTGCAAGAGCCTATTGTTACAGAGGTTGCAAGAGAGGGTAACCCTTTTTTTGTTTTGATATCTACCATACTGAGTTTGCGCACAAAAGATAAAACAACAAAAGAAGCTACTCAAAGGCTATTAAGTGTAGCAAAAACGCCAAATGAAATGCTTAAATTAACGCAAGAGCAAATTGCAAAACTTATTTACCCTGTAGGCTTTTATAATGTCAAAGCAAAAAACATACTTGAAGTATGTAAAATTCTTATAGAAAAGTACAATTCTAAAGTGCCAGATAGTCTTGAAGATTTGCTTAGTTTGCCAAATGTAGGAAGAAAAACGGCAAATCTTGTTTTATCAAAAGGTTTTAATATCCCTGCAATTTGTGTGGATATTCATGTTCATAGAATTTCAAATAGATTAGGAATTGTAAAAACAAAAACACCAGTTCAAACAGAATTTGAACTTATGAAAGTGTTGCCAAAAAAGTACTGGATTGAGTATAACGATTTGCTTGTGCCTTTTGGTCAAAATATATGCACGCCAATATCGCCATTTTGCTCAAAGTGCAAGTTAAGTTTTATATGTCCTAAAATTGGCGTTAAAAGCTCAAGATGAGTTACATTGAAACGCTTAAAAATTGTGCTAAAGATAAAAAAAGAGGCTCGCTTGATATAGCTTTAGATATTATTGAAGCAAGTTTTGCGCTTGCAAACTTAAATGAAAACAAAAAACTAATTGTATTATTGAAAGAAATAATAAAAAAGCAGCCTTCGATGGCTCTTGTTATAAATGTGTGTTTTAAAATAATAGATTTGTTAAAAAAAGATGAAATCCAAAAGATAGCTTTTTTAAAACAAGATTTACTTGACTTTATACAAGAATCTACACTAAAAGCCTCAAAATTTTTAGATGGAAAATCTATATGTACAATTTCCTACTCAAAAGAGGTTTTTTTAAGTATTGCAAAATCTTTGTGCAAAACTGTTTATATTGGTATAGGTCATCCAAAAAAGGAAGGTGAAGCTTTTGCTTTAGATTTGAAAAAAATCGGTAAGAATGTTGTGGTATTTGAAGATAATAATTACTTATTTGGTGCCAAAATGTGTGATGTATTTTTAAGTGGTGCAGATGCTTTGTTTGATGATTTTTTTATAAATAAATCGCAAACCTTTTGTTTATGTTTACTGGCAAGATACTTTAAAAAGCCTTTTTATGTAATAGCAAACAAATACAAATATTTACCAGATAAGCTAAAAAATTACTATAAAATTTTACAAATGCCAAAATCTGAGGTTACAAAAAAAGATTTAGATACATATAATGTATATTTTGAAGAAATACCTTTAGAATTTGTTACTTTAATAGGGGGTTAAAATTGGAGTTTTTATTTGGACCGGTGCCATCAAGAAGGTTAGGTTTAAGCCTTGGGATAAATATAATACCTCACAAAACCTGCAATTATAATTGTGTGTATTGTGAAGTAGGAAAAACCACTAATTTGACAAACAAAAGGCAATCGTTTTACAATATTGAAGATATAAAAAAAGATTTTGTTGAGCATATAGATAAAGTAGGAAAATTTGATTTTATAACCTTTTCTGGTAGTGGCGAACCTACTTTAAACAAAGATTTAGGGGAGCTTATAAAGTTTGTAAAAAGCTTTAATAAAGCAAAAATTGCTGTTTTGACAAATGGCAGTTTGCTTTATGATCAGGAAGTAAGGCGAGAGCTTTATGAAGCCGATGTTGTAATACCAAGTTTGGATGCAGCCATAGAATCCACTTTTAAACGTATCAATCAACCACATAAAGAACTTAACTTAAAAAATATTATAGAAGGTTTAAAATTGTTTACTCAAGAATTTAGCGGGGAAGTGTGGCTTGAAATTGTTTTCGCAAAAGGTATAAATGACAAAAAACAGGATATTGAAGCGCTAATTAAAGCTATTGAGTATATTAAGCCAAAAAAAGTACAAATAGGTACAATTGAAAGACCTCCAGCATTCAATAGTATACAAAAACTATCAAACGATGAGCTGATGAGTATTTATATGGCTTTAAAAGACTACAATGTTGAGCTTATAAAACCATTTGCAGATAAAAATATTAACTTTGATGAATTTTTAGAAAAATCTGTAATAAAAATGATAAGCATAAGGCCATGCTCAATAGAAGAGCTTTCAGATGTATTTGATGCTAAAAATGAAGATGTTGATAATATAGTTACGAAGTTGATTAATGAAAAAAAAGCTTTTAAGAAAATATTTGGCAATAAGGAATTTATAAGTGCAAGGGAATAGGAATGAATCAAGCTGTTACTGAATACAAAAAAGAATCGAAAAAATTTATAAATAGATTGCTTATCGCTTCTACTTTTATTAATTTGGCTTTAACTATAATAAAATATGAACTTGGTAATTGGATTGGAAATGTTGCCCTTCAGGCAGATGCACTTCATTCGGCTTTAGATGTACTTTCGAGTGTTATTGTTTTTAGTGCAATGTTTTTTTCGTACATAAAAAGTGAAAAATTTCCATTTGGCTTATATAAGTTAGAAAATATAGCTTCAAGTCTAGTATCTTTACTAATTATACTTACAGCATTTGAAATAGGCTATAGTTTATTTGAAAAACACGAAGTTTTGCATGTTAGTGTTTTTAAACAATTTATTACAGCCGGAATTCTTTTTTTAATTGTAGTGTTGATGTTTTTATATAGTAGGTATGAAAAGAAAATAGGTATAAAATACTCATCGAGTGGTATTGTTTCAGATGCAGAGCATATAAAGAGTGATTTATTTTCGATTTTCATAATAATTTGCAGTATAATTTTTTCTATATATGGATTAAATATAGATAAGTATGTAGCTATAATTATTGTTATTATGATTCTTCATTCTGGTTTTGAACTGTTTAAAAATTCGATACTTGCATTGCTTGATATAAACATTGACAAAAAAACTATTGAAGATATCAGGCAGGAAATCTCTCAATTTGACCATGTCAACGAAATTACATCTATTAAAGGCAGAAAGAGTGGGCGATTT
This sequence comes from Desulfurella sp., assembly GCF_049977265.1. Classification (GTDB taxonomy): domain Bacteria; phylum Campylobacterota_A; class Desulfurellia; order Desulfurellales; family Desulfurellaceae; genus Desulfurella. The sequence goes on from NZ_JBMFGQ010000018.1 coordinate 6,537, forward strand.
ATGCTTCTGGAAATTATTGCAAAATTTGATATAGCTAGCTTTGAAGATGCGCATAGACTTTCAAATGATATAGAAAGACGCATCTATGAAAAATTTCCTAACGTCGACAATGTTATTGTTCACTATGAGCCAATTGAAAAAAAGATTGTAAAAATATGCATACCTCAAACAAAAAACGAACAGATATCAGAAGATTTCAGCAACAGCAGTTCTTTTTTGATTATAGATTATGATTTATCAAGACAAAAAATTTTAAATAAATATCAAAAACAAAATGACTTTTTAGAATTAAAAGAAAAAAAAGGTATACAAATAGCTTTATTTTTAGTCAAAGAAGGTGTAGATATTATTGTATCTACAGACCATATTGTAAATAGTGGACCATACTTTGTTTTTAAGACAAATAATAAAAAATTTTATATAGTTAAAGAAACAAAAATTGACAGCATAGATGATCTTTTAAAAGATATATCAAACAAAATATATGGTAAACATACGCTGGAGGAATAGACATGATAATTATTGGTTCAGATCACGCTGGTTTTGCTATGAAAGAGCTCATCAAAGAATATTTAACAGGATTGAATTATGTTGTAGAAGATATTGGCACTTTTAATGAAGATTCGGTAGACTACCCAGATTTTGCAAAAAAAGTTGCAAAAAAAGTTCAAAATAGTGATAATTATGGTATACTAATATGTGGTACTGGTATTGGTATGAGTATTAGTGCAAATCGCTTTATAGGCGTAAGATGTGCATTATGTCATGATGCTTATACGGCAGAATTTGCACGCAAGCACAACAATGCAAATATTTTAGCTTTTGGAGGAAGGACTACAGGTCTTGAGATAGCAAAACAAATGGTGTATATTTTTTTAAACACGTCTTTTGAAGGCGGAAGGCATCAAAGGCGTGTAAATAAAATTGATACGGAAGGTGAAGAATGAATCTAAAAGACTCATTAAAAGACGCTGACATTGAACTTTTTGAGGCTATAGAAAAGGAAAAACAAAGACAAAATTTTTCTCTTGAAATGATTGCAAGCGAAAATTTTGTTTCAAGGGCAGTTTTGGAGGCACAGGGTTCAGTTTTAACAAATAAATATGCAGAAGGGTATCCAGCAAAACGTTATTACGGTGGGTGTGAATTTGTTGATATTGCAGAACAGCTTGCAATTGATAGGGCAAAAAAATTATTTGACGCAGAGTATGTAAATGTCCAACCACATTCTGGGTCGCAGGCTAACATGGCAATTTATATGGCTGCACTTCAGCCAGGCGATAGGATTCTTGGTATGGACTTATCCAATGGTGGACACCTTACTCATGGTTCTAAAGCTAATTTTTCCGGGAAATTGTACCTTACATTTGGATATGGTGTAAATCCTGAAACTGGTAGAATTGATTATGATGAAGTAGCTCAAATAGTTGATGAGTTTAAACCAAAACTCATTGTGTGCGGTGCAAGTGCTTATCCAAGGGAAATTGACTTTAAGAAATTTAGGGAAATTGCAGATAGAGTAGAGGCTTATGTTTTAGCAGATATTGCTCATATTGCAGGACTTATAGCAACAGGTTTGCATCAAAGTCCTATTCCTTTTTGTGAGTTTGTTACAACAACTACACATAAAACTCTAAGGGGCCCTCGAGGTGGCATGATAATGTCTAAGGAGTTTTTTGGCAAAGCTATAGATAAAACTATTTTTCCTGGTATTCAAGGTGGACCGCTAATGCATGTCATAGCAGCAAAAGCAGTTTGCTTTAAAGAGGCGTTAAGCCCAGAGTTTGTTGAGTATCAAAAACAAATTGTAAGAAACTCTAAAAAACTTGCTCAAGTGTTAATGCATAGCGGATTTAAACTTGTATCAGACGGTACAGATAATCATATGATACTTGTCGATCTTACAAATAAAAATATTACAGGCAAAGAAGCCGAAGAAGCTTTAGGGCGAGTAGGTATAACAGTTAACAAGAACACAGTCCCAGGCGAAACTAGAAGTCCATTTATAGCAAGCGGTATTAGAATAGGTACACCAGCTCTAACCACTCGTGGCATAAAAGAACAAGAAATAGAAACCATAGGTCAATTAATTGCAGATACACTTAACAATATTGATAATGGTAAAGTTTACAATAATGTACGACAAGAGGTGAGAAAACTCTGCGAAAAATTTCCTTTGCATTATTAATAGGTCTTTTGTGTGAACTATTATTTTCTTATAAAGTTTTTGCACTAAATATTGATTTAAAAAAAATAGATGGGGTAGAGAGTTTTGTTATTTCCAATTTAGATGCAAACTATAAAATTAGCACACAAAAAAAATTTGTAAAGATTCAAATTTTGGGCAAGAAAGCTAAAAACCAATTTTATAAACAATTAAATAATAATTATTTTGATTTTATTAGTTTATTTAATGTATTAAACCATGTCGACATTGTTATTAGCGCAAAAGATGGTTATGAGATTGTATCAAAAAAAGAACAAAATACTTTGATTATACAGCCAAAAAAAACAATGCAAGAAAAACAAACCACATTGCAACAAAATTATGTCGATAGTTCTTTATTTGTTAAGCCAAACTTTAATATTGACTTAATTCAGACTAAGCCTACCGCTCAAAATATATTTTTTTCTGGTTTAGGGGCATATTCTCAAAAAAACTATCAGGCGGCCATACCTGAGTTTATTAAGCTAACAAACAATTCAAATAATGAATTTTTTTTAAACGCGTTGTATTTATTGGCATCAAGCTATGAAAAACTTGGTGATTATGACAAATCCATAAAAATTTACCACGAAATTCTCAATTATTCTTTAGAACTTGATGCACCTGGCAAGATTATGTACAAGATAGCAAAAATTTACAAGAAACAAAACGATAGTCGCTACTTAGATATATTAAAAAAATTAGTAGAAGAATATCCATATAGCGATTATGCAGATAAAGCAAAATTTGAGTTAGGTGATGCTTTTTTTAAAGATAAAAATTACAATAAGGCAGTACTTTATTACTCTTCTATAACAAAAGAAAATTCTCTATATAAAATAGGCATGCTAAGGGCTGGATATATTTTTTATTTGGAACAAAATTATCCTCAAGCGGCGTACTTGTTTTATTTAGTGAATTTTAATAATCTTGATATTAAAAATAACGAAAAATATATAGCATCAGCCGCGTATGTATTTTGTCGAATGAAAGATTTTAAAAGTGCAAACAGTGTATTTTCTTTTATAAAAAATACACAATCGCCTGATTTTTATATTGCAAAAGCAGAATGTGATTTCATGGAAAATAAACCTCAAGCTGCACAAAATACAGTCAATGAAGCTATAAAAGCTTTTCCTAATAACGATCAGGTTAAGATGGAAAAAGCTAAAATTGATCTTTTGACAAAAAGCTTAAGTGAGAAAGAAATAGAAAACATAGCAAATCAATATAAAAATAACAATGAAATCTCGCCTTTGGCATTATGGAGCTTAGCAAGAATATACTATAATCAAAAAGATTACCTAAAAGTGCTTAACCTTTACTCTAAAATAATCAATTCATCTTCCAGTATTTTAGATAATTTTAAAAATTTAGCTCAAGACAGTTTAAATAAATATGCAAGCGAAAGTGCTCAAAATCTAAACGAAAAATCTATGTATAATGCTGTTAAATTGTCTAAAAACTTGAAATTAAATTTAAACTCATGCAATCTAGCCAGAGGTTTTATGTACCTGGGTCAGTATGCTTACGCTTTTGATTCACTAGACAAAGTTTCTGAGTGCTATAGAATTATAAAAGCCAATTATGAAATACAAAAAGGCAATATAAAAAATGCTATGCAAAATTTGAATTCAATTAAAGATCAAGATTACATAAACATGATATTTGCAAGAATATCTTATGCAAATGGAGACTATAACAAATCTAAAGCTTTTTTTGAGAAATGTTTAAAATCGAAAGACGAGCTTTTAAAACAATTTGCACAACTACAAATAGCAAAAATCAACATTGATCAAAATGTACAAAGCAAACCGATTAATGATAAAAATTTTAAAGCTGTATTTTTAAGAGAAAGTGAATTTTTAAACGGTTTGTATTATTTTAACAAGAAAGATTATACAAACGCACTAAAGAATCTTGAAAAAGTAGAAAATTATAAAAAATATAGCGAACAAGCATATTTTTACGAAACGTTATGTTTGATTAATATGGGTCAAAAATCTTTGGCTTTAAAGAAGTTGTCGATCTTAGAGCATAATTATCCCGACTCAACTCTATCAAAAAAATTAAAGATTTTACTACAATGAATAAAAATTTAGAAAACCTAGAATATGTGTTTGAAAAGCTTATAGAAACAACACAAAACCTTGAAACAACTCATGAGTTACTAAAGCAAAAAATTTCGTTTTTAGAAGATAAACTTGAAAATAACAGAAACTATTTAGAAAATATCTTAAATAGCATAACTAATGGTGTTTGCACAATTGATACAAATACTAATATTAGCCTTTTAAACCCAGCAGCAAGGAAGATACTTGATGTTGAAAATTATGAGAAAATGAAATTGAAAGATTTATTTAATATCAAGGCAACTAGTATTGATGAAGTGTTAAATTATTGTATATCTCATGAGGTCCACGATATTTTTATTGGCCCAAATAAACACATAAAACTGAAGATTAATGCTTCTTGTGTATTTGACAAAAATAATGTTATTGGTGCAGTTCTTGTTTTTGAAGATATAACGAAATTGGAGACATTAAAGCTTGAAAACAAACAAAAAGAAAAACTCGCTACGCTTGGACAAATGGCCGCAGGCATTGCACATGATATTAGAAACCCTCTGGCTAGTATTCAATTATTTACTTCACTTTTGGATGAAGATGGTGTACCAGATAAAAAAGAAATTATTAAAAATATAAATACAAATATTCAACGCATTGATGAGATTGTAACGAATACTTTACTGATAGCAAAAAAAGTTATTGCAAAAAAAGAACCAATCAAAGTAGATGAGCTTATTGAACAAATAGAAAAAGAAATTATAAACAAATTGGTTTCTTTTAATGTATCTTTTAGAAAGGATGTTGAACAAGCAGTGATAATGTCAGACAGAAATTTACTTAGAAGTATCATTACAAATTTACTAACAAACGCTATTGAAGCAGCTAAAACTACAGTAGATTTAAAAATAAATTGTTTTAAAAATCTACTGATAATTATTATTAAAGATGATGGTTGTAATTTAAAAGATACGAGTATGATATTTGAACCTTTTTTTTCTGAAAAACAATTGGGTGTAGGGCTTGGACTTTTTATTGTCAAGAAGGCAGTTGAAGCATTAAATGGTAAAATAACAGTATTGAACATAAAGAAAACTATATTTATCGTGAGAATTAATGTTTAGCATAATAAAATGGCTAAAAATTTTATTTTATATGTTTTTTTATTACATTACACAAAAAGATATAAAAAATGCGGCGAAGCTATTTGCAAAAAAAAGTATTAATATTTGTAAAGCTCAAATAGCTTCAAGCCAAACAAGTACAAATTCAAAAAATTTTGTAATAATGGCAACACATAAAAGTTACTTTGATATTTTTTGCATTGAATATCTTTTTTTCAACACTCACATTATTTGGTTTGCAAAAAAAGAATTGTTTCATATACCGATTTTTGGTCATATATTAAAAAAAACAGGAGCTTTGAGCATTGACAGAGGTTCAACTATTAAATCAGCTTTAGCACTTAGAAAATTATTAAAAGAGAGAAAAGATAACGTTGCTTTTGCAATTTTTCCATACGGAACAAGAAAACACATTAAGGCTTTTAAAAGTGGTGGAATATATTTTGCGAAAAAGCTGAAATTACCTATAATACCAGTAAAGATAGAAGGCAGCGAAAATGTTATGCCCCCTGGAAAAATAACTATACAAGAAAATCAAAAGGTTAAGATCAAAATTTATGATAAAATTAACCCAGATTTAGAGGTTGATAAAATAGAATCTACATTGAAAAAACTTATATGAAAAAGCTGTTTTTTTTGGTTATTTTTTTGGTTAGCTTTTATATGCAAAGTTGCTCTTATATTCCATTTGTAAGCTCAACGCCTTCTATACACCCTATGAAATCTGTTAATGTTGGATATACAGAGGAAGGGTTAGCTTCGTGGTATGGTCCAAAATTCCAAGGTCAGCTTACTGCAAGCGGAGAAATTTTTGATATGTATAAATTGACTGCAGCAAGTAGAACATTGCCACTTGACGTATATGCAAGAGTAACTAATTTAAATAACAATTATTCGACAGTGGTAAAGATTAATGATAGAGGTCCATTTGTGCAAAACCGTATATTAGATTTATCGTATGAAGCAGCAAAGCAACTTGGTATGTTACAGGCAGGTGTTGTACCTGTTAGAATAACAGTTGTTTCGCCAAATTATTATTTATTGGCGGCAAATGAGAAATTTACAATTCAAGTTGGTGCATTTACTGATTTTAAAAATGCTTTTAATTACAGAAATTATTTATCTTCATATTTTAAAACGGTTTATATAAGTAGTTTCTTTGATGGTAAAGTAACTTATTACAGAGTAAGGGTAGGCATATTTGACAATCAGCAACAAGCACAAATTTATGCTCAAAACGCAGTAAGTCCGATAGTGAAGAATTATTTTATTGTAGCAAAAGATTAATTATTTTTCTAAAAAGTAGATCCTTCGTTTTACTCAGGATGACATATTAATTACAACAATTTCAGATTTAGAAAAAATTCTAAATGGTGGCCCCCATGTGCCAACGCCACTGCTTACAATCAAATGCGAACCATTTATTTTAAAGTATCCAAAATCTCTATTGTGATAAAATGCTTTTGTTATAAGTGTAAATGGAAACATTTGACCAGCATGCGTATGTCCGCATAAAGCTAAATCAAACAAATTAAAATCTTTTTCTTTTATTAAAGGTCTGTGTTTGACGAAAATAATAAATGTTTTTTTATCGCAATTGTTTAAAATATCGGAGTTTTCTTTATCTGTTATAGTTTCATCATCTATGCCTGCTATGCTTAAGAAATCATTAATTTTAATACATTTGTTTCTCAAAAGAAAAAAATCTACTTTTTCAAGTTGCGCTTGGCAGTTATTTATTCCTCTATAAAACTCATGGTTGCCAAGTACTGCAAATTTACGCATGGGAGCTTTAATTGTATTTAGTGGTTGAATATTATGTTCTATGCCATCACTTGATGAGTCAATAATATCCCCGCCTGTTATAACAATATCTGGTTTTAAATTGTTTATTGTTTTTGAGACTTTATTAACATATTTATTATTTATCATCAGCCCGGCATGTAAATCGGAAAAAAATACAATACGTGTAGGCTTTTGAATTTTTGTAGATTTTATTACTATTGTTCTAATATTTACCTTTTGAGCATTAATATATCCAAAGCATAAAAAAGCTAAACTTAAAATACATGCAAATGTAAAATTTATTTGTTTGACTAAAAAGGGTTTGTAGATAAAACCAAATAAAAATGCAACTAATGAAAAAAATACAAATAATATTAAAAAACCCGTCCAGTAAAAACTGATATGTGCAAGGAAACTTGCAATTCGAGTTTCAAATTCTTCAATTTTTCTTATTATAAAAAGCGAGAATATCATGTATATCAAAATTATAAAAATAACTGAGTTTATATAAGAATTTTTAAAAATTGAAGCAAAAAGCCAGCCAAAATATACATTAAATAAACCGTATATGGTTAAAAATACGACAAAAAAATAACTCAATTTTAAATTCGCACGTTTATATTGTTTTGTAATAAGTATTTTTTGGTTTCCTGAATCGAAACTTCTCCAAAATGAAATATTGATGCAGCTAGTGCAGCGTCTGCTCCAATTTCAAAAACCTGTTTTATATGTTCCATATTGCCAGCGCCACCAGAAGCTATAACAGGTATTGTTGAATTTTCACAAACAAGCTTTGTTAACTCTACATCGTATCCTTTTTTTGTGCCATCTTTGTCCATACTGGTAAGAAGTATTTCGCCTGCACCTCTTTCCTGGACTTCAATTAGCCAATCTATAACTTTTTTATTTGTGTTGACTCTGCCACCATCTATAAAAACATAAAAATCACTACCTATTTTTTTTGCATCAATGGCTACTACTATGCATTGACTTCCAAAAACTTTTACGGCTTCGTTTAAAAAATCAGGGTTTCTTGCAGCAGTTGAATTAATAGAAACTTTATCTGCTCCAGCTTTTAAAAGATTTCTAATATCATCAATGTTTCTTATACCACCACCTACGGTTAGTGGCATAAATATATTTTCGGCGCAACGTTTTACTACGTTAATCATAATTGAACGTTTTTCGTAACTTGCTGTAATATCCAAAAAAACAAGTTCGTCTGCCAATTGACTATCGTATATAATCGCCTGCTCTACAGGATCGCCTGCATCTTTTAAGTTAACAAAGTTTATACCTTTTACGACTCTGCCTTCTTTAACATCAAGGCATGGGATAATACGTTTTGCTAACATTCAATCACCTAAATCAATCATTGTGCCTACATTGTTATAAATTATTTTATCAGGAAATTCATTTGCAAGAGTACAGGTCATAGCTATTCCCGTACAATGCGATGGTCCAATAATTTTAATTTGTTGCATGGTTTTTAGAGTTTCAATGGTTTTTTCTTTTTGAAATTTACTTGCTGGTCCTAAGTGTGTACCACCAATAAAACCTATTACTTTTTTGTTAAATGTATTTGCACAGTGGTTTATGATATTAATTATACCTCTGTGTGCGCAACCAAAAACAATAAAAAGTCCTTCTTTTAAATCTAAAACTAAACTTAAATCGTCTGGTACATCATCTTTTATATGCTGACCATTTGATTCAAAAACGAAATCTTTATCAACTTCTTCAAAACCTGTTTTTAGCTCTACAAAGCCTGTTGTATAAATATTTTTACTAACTTCTTGAGGTTTTGTGCTAAATTCAAAATGCGCACCTAAATGTTCAAAAAAACTTTTGTCTTCTATGCCTATGTATCTTAATTTATCGCCTTTTTTAGAGTATCTCTTTCTAAATATTTCTGGGTGGGCTATAATTGGTGCTTTTGCATATTGCAATACATACTTCAGGCCACCTACATGGTCGTAATGGCCGTGGCTTAGCACAATTTTATCTATGTCTTGTAAATTTACCTTAAGTGTTTTTGCATTATGTATAATACAATCGCTTTGACCCGTATCAAAAAGCACATACTTACCATGTGATTCAATGAGCACACTTAAACCATGTTCTGCTTTTAAGGTGCCACCTGTGGATGTATTTTCTACAAGTGTTATTAGCTTCATAATTGTCCCCCGTGTATCTGGCTTAAATCAATTGTGCCTTCATATATCGCTTTGCCTATTATAGCGCCATTTAAACCATCTTTTTCGCATTTTTTTAAGCGCATTAGATCTTCTATGTTTTTTATGCCACCTGAAGCTATTATACCAATTGAACTTTTTTTTGCAATTTGGCCGTAAAAATTTTCATCTATCCCGCTTAGCATGCCGTCTTTTGAAATATCAGTTACAATTGCCTCACTTATACCCCAGTCCAGAGCCTGTTTGAGAAAATCTACACATTCAACTTGCGTTTCTTCTTCCCAACCTGAGATTTTTACTTTATTATTTTCTACATCAACACCTATTACAATGTATTCTAAAAAGGATTTTAAAATTTTTTCGAATTCAGCTTTATTTTTAAATGGAAGGCTTCCGATTACAATTCTTTTCACGCCTGAATCTATTATTTTTTGTGCTATATCAAAATTTCTTATTCCGCCACCAATTTCTAATTCTATATTGGAATTTTTTGCAATTTTGTAAATTATATCTAAATTATTACCCCTGTTAAATGCAGCATCTAAATCAACAATATGGATTCTTTTAAACCCAAGTGATTCAAAATACAGTGCAAACTCAATAGGGTTTTGGCTGTATTCTTTCGCGCTTTCGGCTTTACCTTTTGTTAGTCTTACTACTTTTGAATCAATTAGATCAATAGCTGGCACAACTAACATTTTTCTTCACACATGTTGCAAAAATTTTCGTAAATTTTTAAACCTGAAATTTGACTTTTTTCTGGGTGAAACTGAACACCGTAAACGTTGTTTTTTTGAACGGCACTTGTAAACGTGCAAATATAGTCTGTTTTTGCTACACGATTATCGTCTGAATCAGTAAAATACGAATGAACAAAATAAAAATAAGATTCGTTTTTAATATTGTCAAATAAGTTGCAATATTTTGTATAATGGATTGTATTCCATCCCATGTGAGGAACTTTTTGATTTATGGTTGGTGTAAATTTTATGCATGCTCCTTTAAATATGCCAAGGCCTTTGTGTATACCAAATTCGTATCCTTCTTCAAAGAGCAATTGAAATCCAACACAAATACCCAAAAAAGGTTTTTTTGATGAGATAGTTTCAAGTATAGTGTCTATTAAATTATATTTTTTTAACTTATCAAGACAATCACCGAAAGCACCTACACCCGGCAGCACGATGCCACTTGAAGACTTTATAGTTCTTAAGTCTTTAGTTAGAATAGCTTTAAATCCGACTTTCTCTATAGCTTTTGTAACGGAAGCTACATTGCCAGCATCATAATCTATAACAGCAATCATAAATCCTCTAAATCTACTAGATTTACGCCATTAAAATCTTTACCTAAGAATAACTTTCCGATCTTTGAAAAATTTTCTGGTGAATCTGTAACATAAAACTCAATTTTGTTATTACCTTTTAACATATTTTTGTCAATGGTATCAATAAGCGATGTACCAGAGTCTATTATATTAATATTTGGTAAAATATCTTGAATAATGTTTTTTATTAAAGGATAATGAGTACAGCCAAGCACAAGCGACTGAGAGTTTATGCCATCTAAATAGCGTTTTGCAACAATCTTAGTAATTTCATCATTAATAAGCCCTTCTTCTATTAGTGGTACAAACAATGGACAAGCTCTTTGTTCTATTTGAGCATTTTTATTAAACATTTTAATTGTTTTTTTGTAAGCATTGCTTTCAATTGTTGCTTTTGTACCTATTACAGCAATAGAGTCAAATTCCGAAGCCACTTTTGCTGTGGATTCAACCACACCAAATATAGGTACATCAAACACGCTTCTTAAAGTCTCAATTGCAAGGCTTGATGCAGTATTGCATGCAACAATTATGAAATCTACGCCTTTGTTTAATAAAAATCGTGTATTTTCAATAGAATACTTAATAATAGTTTCTTTTGATTTGCTACCATAAGGAACTCTTGCCGTATCGCCAAGATATATTATGTCGCTGTAGAAATATTCAATTAGTGGTTTTATTACAGTTAAACCTCCAACACCAGAATCAAAAACGCCAATCATAATACACCATTTATAATTTTGGCTAAAAAAAAGTTCCCATCTGTTAAAAAGTTATTTATGCAAGCAAAATCTTGAGAAACTGATAAAATTTTTTCGTCTGGTAAGCCCATCAAATATTTAATGATAACTCTATTTACACCACCATGTGCCACAATTAATATATTTTCTTCAAAATCTAAGTTTTGAAGAAAATATATTACACGATTATAAACATCAAAAAAACTTTCACCATTCGTAATTTTAAAATTAAATGGATCTTTGAGAAAATTAGATGCTTCATTGGGATATTTTTTTTCTATTTCTTGCCAACTCATTAACTCAAAAATACCAAAACTTCTTTCCCGTAATCTGTTATCGGTTTGCAATTCACAATTAGTTAAATCTTGAATAATTTTTGCTGTCCTATAGCATCTTATTAGTGGGCTTGAAAAAATTTTTTTTATACTTTTATCTTTAAAAAAATCACCAAGTTTTTGTGCTTGGATTAAACCTTTTTTGGACAAACCTACATCATTCAAACCGTTAAAAACTTTTAAAGAAGCATTTTCTACTTCTGGATGCCTTACAAAATAAAAACTTACGACTTTTTTATTAAAAAATTCCAATTTTTCCACATCTAGTATTTTACAGTAAAAAATTATATTTGCAAATTATAATTTTCTTGACATACCAAGAGTGGTACCTATAAACATTGCATTTACGACTAAACTTGAACCTCCATAGCTTACAAAAGGCAACACTGTGCCTTTTGTGGGTATTAAATGAAATACACTGAAAAGGTTTATAAGGATTTGCAATGAAAACAAAAAACCAGCACTAAAAACAAAAGCTTTTTCGTAGTAATTGTCCAATTTATTAGCTATTGAAAAAATAGAATATATCAAAAGGAAAAATAGAATTATCACTAGCGATACGCCTAAAAAACCTAAATCTTCGCCAATAGAGGCTATAATAAAATCATTGTAAGCATCTGGCAAAAATAAGCTTTTAAAGCTCCCACTACCGATGCCTCTACCAAAAAAACCACCACCAGCAAGTGCAACGAATCCTTGGTGAACCTGGTAGGGTAGGTTGTGGTGATATAAGAAACTTGTTAGCCTTTGCAAACGCTCCGGGTGAGCCAAAAATACAAAGGAAAAAAGTATAATTCCAAGTATTGCAATGATTCCAATATAACTAAGCTTAAAACCAAAAATGTAAAGTACACAAAGCACTACTATAGCAAACAGGAAGGCGCCACCGATATCTGGCTGAGATATTATTAACAAAGCAATAAATGAAAAAACTAAAAATAAAGGGATAAATACATTTATTTCGTTTAAGTGTTCATATTTCCTGTCAATAAAATCTGCCAGGTATAAAATGAATGCAAAACGAGCGAACTCTGTAGGTTCAAATGAAAATATACCAAAATTTACCCACCTTACGGCTCCCCTTATATTAACGCCAAAACCAAGGTGTAATGCTATTAAAAAAATAATTGCAAGACTCAAAAGGAGCGGTATAAGTTGCCTCAATTTTTGTGGATTTAACCTGTAAAAAAAATAAGCGACAAAAAAAGACACCACTATGTATATTAAGTCCCTTTTTAGTAAAAAATTAGGGTTGTTAAAATGTTGAAAAAAAAAGTAGTTCGACGCACTCCATGTTTCCACTAAACCAATAAAAACCAGTATTAAAACACAAAAAACTATAATTATGGGTTCAAATGCGTGATGTCTTGTCATAAGTTTCTTTATAGGCTAAACATTCTCTTCTAAAAGCCTCACCTCGTTCTTCAAAATTTTTAAACTGGTCAAAACTTGATCCTCCAGGACTAAGTAATACTATGTCACCTGGTTTTGCTATCTCAAATGCTGCGATAACAGCGCCTTTAATATTGATGGCAGGAAGTGGTATAGGTTTTAGTTTACTCAATTCAGCCATAATTTTTTTTCTATCTTCACCAAAAACTACAACACCTTCTATTTGAGTTAATAAATCCATTAAGTTTGCATATGATTCGCCTTTGTGTTTTCCGCCTAATATAACAACAATATTTTTTTTGTTTTCAAAAGAATCAATTGCCTTTCGAACAGAATCTATATTTGTGCTTTTTGAGTCATTGTAGAATTTTACACCTTCAATTTCACAAACATATTCAAGCCTGTGTGGCAATGTTTCTTGATTCATAACTACCTCCAAAATATTATTTTTATCTACATTACATATTAGACTTGCAAGGCTTGCAGCTGCGATATTTTGCATATTGTGAGCGCCTATAAGTTTTGTGTTTTTTATCTCTAAATGCTCTTTGAAATTAATAGTTACACTATTTTGAGATACTTTTGCCTCAACATTATCTTTATAAGTAGAAAAGCCAATTACATTAAAAGCATCAACATTGTAATCTTCGTCGAGATTTCTTATCAAAAAGCCATCATTCAAAAGGTTTTTGGCAATTTTTAACTTGGCTTGTTTATACTCTTGAAAACTCCCATGCCAGCTTAGATGGTCTTGAGTTATATTTAAGATTATTGCAATATAGGGCTTAAAAGTATCAATAAATTCTAATTGAAAGCTACTTACTTCTACAATTAAGTAATCAAGCAAATGTGAAACCTGTGCAGCTTTTGTTAGAGGTAAACCATAATTGCCACACATAAGTACTTTTTTGCCTGATTTTTTTAGGATATTATGTATTAATTTTACGGTTGTTGATTTTCCATTTGTACCTGTTATTGCAATGATTTTGCATTTTGTAAGCCTAAATCCAAACTCAAGTTCACTTATAATAGGAAAATTTTTATTTAAAGCATGTTTTATAAACGGGTGATATTTTGGTATGCCAGGTGATACCACAACAAGGTCAAAACTCATATCAAAAAAAGCTTTAGATTTATCTTGACCAAAAAAATTCAGTTTATCAGGTAATTCGTTATCGTCAAACACAAACACTTCAGCCTGGTTTTTTTCTATAAGTGATTCATATACGCTTTTGCCACTTTTACCAAAGCCTAATATTGCAATTTTCATAGATTTACCTCAATTTTAACGCAGTTAGCGCAACTAATGATAATAAAATTGATATTATCCAAAACCTAATAATTACTTTTGATTCAGGCCAGTTTTTTAATTCAAAATGATGGTGTATGGGTGCCATTTTAAAAATTCGCTCACCTGTTGTTTTAAAGCTTGCCACTTGCAAGATAACAGAAATAGTTTCAAGTACAAAAATACCACCAGCTATAACAAGCACCACTTCTTCTTTTATTATAATTGCGATGACACCAAAAATTGCACCAAGTCCAAGAGAACCTGTATCACCCATAAACACCTCTGCCGGGTAGCAATTGTACCATAAAAATGCTAAACAAGAACCAAATAATGCGGATAAGATAACGGTTATTTCACCACTACCAAATACATAAGGTAACCTTAGGTAATTAGCTAAAACTAAATTACCAGAAACATAAGCAAATACAGCCAGTGTAAATATTGTTGTTAAAGATGGCCCAGTGGCTAACCCATCAAGTCCATCTGTTAAGTTAACAGCATTTGAAGCGCCTACTATTACAAATATACTAAATGGTATATAAAAAAACCCCATGTTAAATACTAAATTTTTAAAAAAAGGCATATAAAAACACCCAGGACAGTCTGAGTATCTACTGTATACAATAAATATCAAAATAGATGTAACGCTTGCAAAGAAGATTTGAAGATAAAATTTTGTTCTGGCTTTAAGGCCATTTCCTTTTCCTCTTTTGATTTTTAGGAAATCATCCAAAAATCCGATAAATGCAAAAGAAATTGCTGCAAATAGAATAATCCATACCCAATTAATATCCAATCTAGTCCATAGCAACACGCTAACCACAAACCCAAACCATATAATGACACCGCCTATTGTAGGTGTGCCCGCTTTTTGAAGATGTCTTTTTGGCCCATCTTCCCTTATAGTTTGACCGATTTGTTGTTTTTTTAAAAATGGTATAAAATAATGTGAAAATATCATTGAAAGTATAAAGCTAGTTGCTGCTGCTGCCATCGCTCTAAATGTTATATAATAAAACAAATTAAACACATGAGCGTATGCTATTAATTGTTTGTAAAATAAATAGTAAAACATTAGATTAACTCTCTTTTAAATTGTTAAAAATTTCTTCCATTTTTAGAGATCTTGAGCCTTTGATTAAAATCCAATCATATTTGTTGTAAATTAATTTTAATGTTCTTGATAACTCTTCCTTGTTCTCAAAAAAAGGAGTTTTATGTTTTGACAGAGCTATATTTTTTGCATCTTTCCCATAAGTAATTAAGTCTATGTCAAAATTAGAAACATATTCTCCGATTTTTTTGTGAATATTTTCTGAGTGATCGCCAAGTTCTAACACATCGCCCAATATTGCAAGTTTATTACCTTTTTTTTTGTTAAGCTCGTCAATAGCAAATTTAATTGACTCAAAACTAGCGTTATAACAATCTAAAATAAAATTTGTATTTTTTATTTTTTCAAGCTGCATTCTATAAGCTGGTAAATTAATATTATTTAGAGCTTTTTGGAAATATTCCTTGTCAAGGATTTTTTGAAATCCTAAAAATGCAAGTGCGGCGAGTATATTTGAAACATTAAGCCAAAAGGGTGCAGCAATTTCTATTATTTGATTAAAAACTTTGATTTTATATATGTTTGATTTTTCTGTTTTTTTATAATCAACAATATATACATTTGAGTTAGAACTATTTTTAGAGTAGCTAGTAAAATTATCGTTAAAAAAATTTTTTTGCAATAAATTGTCTTTGTTGTAAATAATATTATTTTTATTTTGCAAATAGTTAACAATAGACACTTTTTCTTCAAAAATAGCTTCTACTGAACCAAAATTTCCTAAATGAGAAGTCCCAATTTCTGTAAAAATTACAAAATCTGGTTTTAAGAAACTAGCAATCTCTGCTATCTCACCTTTGTGATTTGTGCCAGTTTCTACCACACCAAATTTTGTTTTAGTGTTTGATCTAAGCAGCGTTTTGCAAACGCCAATCCAGTTATTTTCATTTAATTGAGTATAAAAAATATCAATTTGAGCAGCATTAAAATACGATTTTAATAATTCTTTTGTGCTTGTTTTTCCAACTGAACCAACAATAGCAATAACTTTAGCTTTGCTTTTAACTTTATTAAAACTTACCAATTCTTTTAGAGCTTTTTTGGAATCAACTACTTTTATGTAGGGCTTGTTTATGTTTTTTTCGCATATACAAAGACTGCATCCGTTTTTAAATGCATTATCTACAAAATCATGTCCATCTTTAATTTCACCTTTAAAGGCTAAGAATATATCACCTTTAGTGATAGTTCTTGAATCTATAGAAATATTGTTAAAATCAACTTGCGCAGGTTTTAAAATGTCTATGGGTTTTAAAATTTCAATTAATTCATTTAGATTCCACACCCCAAAAATCCTTTACCACCTCTCTATCGTCAAAATGGTATGTTTTAGAGCCAATAATCTGATAATCCTCATGCCCTTTACCTAAAATCGCTACGCAATCACCCTCACGTGACATTTCAAGCCCTTTTATAATAGCTAATTTTCTATCTTTTTCAATTGTAATTTTTTGGTGCTTATCAATACCACTTAGTATATCTGATATAATTGAATCTGGGTCTTCTGTTCTTGGGTTATCGTTTGTTATGATAACAATATCTGCTAAATCATTTGCAATTTTACCCATTTTTGGCCTTTTAGTTTTATCCCTGTCGCCACCAGCACCAAATATAACAATTAGTTTTCCTTTTGTAATTTGTCTTAACGTTGTGAGGACATTTTTTATTGCATCATCTGTGTGTGCGTAATCTACCACTGCCAGTCGGCCATTTTTTATAAATTTTTCCAATCTGCCAGGCACATTTTTAAAATTGAAGAGAGCTTTTAATATTTGCTCTTTAGGTTTTCCAAAATACACACTACAACCAATTGCTGCCATAATGTTGTAAATATTAAATTTACCAAGCAAATGCGATTTTATCTCGTAAATATCACCAAAAACATTTAACTTTAAATATAAGCCATTAATATCAAAAGCGTAATCGACTGGATATATATCAGCGGTATTAAAACCGTAGGTAATTGTGTATTTTTTTTTAAATAATGTTTTGCCTAAATCATCATCAATATTAACTACTCTAAAATCGTTTTCTCTGAAAAAAGATGCTTTTGCTTTGCCATAGTTTTCCATTGTGTGATAAAAATCCAGGTGATCCTGGCTCAAATTTGTGAAGACTTTTAGCTTAAAGTCCAAACCTGCTATACGCTCAAATGATATAGAGTGTGATGAAACCTCCATAAAGACATAATCAACGAAAGGCTTCATTTCTACTAAAATCTCATTTGTATCTATTGATTCAGGAGTAGTATTTGCAATCTTATTTTTTACATTATTATAACAATAACCTGTTGTACCAATAAAGCCACTTCTTTCAAAAATTTTATTAAGCAGGTACGTTGTTGTAGTTTTGCCATTTGTGCCTGTTATGCCTACTAGATTAATTGATTTTGAAGGCTCTTTGTAAAAATAATTTGCAACTTCACCCATACACTTGCGAATATTTTTTACTTGTATACAATTACTAAGCTCATTGCAATCTTGGCTAATTACAGCAATTGCTTTTTTTGAGAAAGCATCATCGACAAAAAATCGACCATCTGTTTTGAGTCCTTTAATAGAAAAAAAGATAAAATTTTCACTTACTTTTCTTGAATCATAGGCAAGACCTTTTATTTCCTTATTTTTGAGATTTTCAGCAACCCTACAGTCGCAAATTTTTTCAATTTCTTCCAATAACATTGCCATCACCTTCTATTTTGTAATAAGCAGCAAGCATGGAAATCAATTTTGCAACAACTGGTGCTGCTACTTCTCCACCATAGTTTACACCTTTTGGGTCAAAAACTGTAACTAAAATTACAAATTGAGGTTTATCAATCGGAAATATGCCTACAAAACTACCTGTATAGTCGTTTAGACTGTAGCCGCCTTTGTGTGAAGCTACTTGTGCTGTGCCTGTTTTTCCACCTATTGCATAGTATTTTAACTGAGCGTTTGTGCCTGTTCCTTCTTCTACAACTAACTTTAGAATTTGCTTTACCTTTTCAACTGTCTGTGGAGAAAGTATTTGTTTTTTTACTTCTTTGTGCTTATACAAAATTTTTCTATCTTTGCAAATATAATCTACTATGTAGGGATTGACCAAGTAGCCGCCATTTGCTATTGCTAAATAGGCCCTAACAATTTGAATAGCACTTACGCCAATTCCCTGTCCAAATGCCATTGTAGCTAAATCAAACGGTTTTAGGTTAACATAATCTTTTACAATACCATCTGCTTCGCCTGGCAGGTCAATGCCTGTTTTTTTGCCAAAACCGAAAGCCCAAAGATACTTATAGAATATTTCTTTGTTTTCTTTAAGTGCGATTTTTGCAGAACAAATATTGCTTGAATATGCAAAAACTTTATAAAATGGTAGATCACTATTTTTTTCAACATCTGAAATTACATGTCCGGAAAATTTCCATTTTCCATTTTCACAAAACAATGTTTCATTACCGGTAAACGTATTTGAATCTAAGGCACTTGACATCGTAACGATTTTAAAAACGCTACCTGGTTCAAACAAATAATTGATTGGATTGATCCTGATATGCCCATAATTATAATCGTAAAACTTATTATTGTCGTAACTTGGGACACTATCCATAGCGATTATTGCACCATTTGTTTTTGCAATTATACCGATTACCATTTTTGCCTGTCTTTCTTTTAAAGTCTCTTTTAGTAAAAAATGAAGGTAGTTTTGAATATCTTCATTGATGGTAAGGTGCAAATTATCGCCATCAAGAGGTTTTTTTGAAAATTCAAAGTTTCCATATGGTGTTATTTTTACTTTTTGTTTAGTATTTTGACCGGCAAGATAAATATCATATTCTTTTTCTAACCCTTCAAGCCCATGTTTATTATTGCCGCAAAAGCCAACAATTTGTGATATGTTATTTGCATAAGGATAAAATCTGTCATAATTTTTAATCAAACCAAAGCCTTTAGGAAGTTTATCTTTTACCCAATTGACATCTTTTGTTTTTATAAAACCAATTTTAATATACCTGATGTCTTTATTTTTCTCAATGATACTTTTAATATCTACATGAAAATTTGAATTTACAAAGTTTATAAAACTTGCATTGTTTAATTTATTGTACTCTAAATAAAATTTTGGGTCTACAAATAGCTCAAATTTCGGTATATCCAAAGCCACTGTTTTGTTGTTACAATCATAAATATAACCTCTTTTGCCTTGTAGGTCTATCGATGGCTCTATGGCTTTGACGTACTCTTGTTTATATTTTTTATTATCTGCAATTTGTACCAAAAAAGCTTTTAAACAAACCAATGAAAAACCAATTATAATAATAAAAAATAAAAAATTAAAACGCGCTTTTTTCACTGGTAAAATTCTATTTGGTCAGTATTAATTGGCTTTAATCCAAGTTTTGTAGCCTCTTGTAATTCTTTATCAGTGCGTTGAATGCCATCTATTTTATTTAAAAGCACGGCTTTATCAATTTGCAAGTTTTTTAGTACTTTTTCTTGATCGTTTATATTGTAATTTAAAATAGATACCCTTAGTGCCACAATGACATTTAACATAATTAAAATAATAAAAATAGAGCTTAAAATCAACAATTTTCTACTAAGTACAATTGGAGCAAAACTAATTGACTCCTCTGTAGTTTCAAACGTTTTGGTATTTGTTGTCAAATAGTTTGAATAATCAATCATATACTACCTCCAATTTTTTCAATACTTCTTAATTTAGCACTGCGTGCTCTTGGATTTTTTAGAGTTTCGTTGACGGACGGTATAATTGGTTTTTTTGTTAATATTGACACGATTTTTTGTTGTGAAAAATTCCTAAATGTGTCCTTTACTATCTTGTCTTCCAGTGAGTGGAAGCTAATAACTACAAGCCTTGCGTTGACTTTTAAAAGTTTTATTGCACCAATTAAACCTTCTTTTAAGTTGTCAAGTTCAGAATTTACTACTATTCTTAATGCTTGAAATGTTTTTGTAGCCGGATGTATTTTTTTGTAAAAATAAGCAGGTGTTGCTTCTTTTATAATTGTAGCCAACTCAAGCGTTGTTTCAATTGAAGCTTTGTTTCTTTTTTCTTCTATTTTTAAAGCTATTTTTTTTGCAAAACGTTCTTGTCCAAAGGAGCGTATGATATTTTCTAATTCATATCTGCCCCATTGATTTACTATAATTTTTGCACTTAATGGGTTATTTTTATCCATTCTCATATCTAATGGTCCATCTTTAAGAAAGCTAAAACCTCTTTGTGCGTCATCTAATTGAAAAGAAGACACACCAACATCCATTATTATGCCATCAAACGCAATAAATCCCATATCCAAAAGCCTGTTATAACATTTTGAAAAGTTTTCTTTTATTATTTTTAGCCTATCTTCATAAGTTTCTTTTAGTTTCGATGCTTCTATAATTGCTTGAGCATCTTGATCGAATGCTACAACGATACCATCTGGATTGCTAAGCTTTAAAATTTCTTTACTATGTCCGCCGCCGCCAAATGTTAAATCCAAATAGATACCACCTGGTTTAGGTTGCAAAAACTCCATAGTTTCTTTTAATAGAACACTTTTGTGTATCATAATTTTATACCCAAGTTTTCAATTTCTTGAGCTAGACTATCTTCTTCTTGTCTTAAAAGCTCTATCTCTTTGTGCCAATTTTGACTAGGCCATAATTCTAAATGATCCAAATTTCCAAGTACTACAATGCTTTTTTCTATATTCGACATTTGACGCAAAATTTGAGGTATTATAATTCTACCTTGAGAGTCAAGATTTACATCTATAGCGCTTGCAAAAAACAACCTTTTAAATCGACGGGCAGATTTGTTTGTGAGCGGAAGGCTCAGGGCTTTGTTTTCTAACTCTTCCCATGTATTCTTAGGATATGTATAAATTGATTGATCAAAAAAAGTCATAACCAAAACATTAATTTCACTTGCTTTGAATATTTCTAAAAATTTAGAAGGTATTTTTATTCTCCCTTTATCGTCTAAATTGCACTCAAACTGTCCTCTTAACATTCCACTTTATTCCACTTTATTCCACTTTACATATATTTAGTTGAATTGTCAATAAAAAAATTAATGAATTTATGCAAAAAGCGGTATATTTATTAAAGTATATTATATTAAAAAAAAACATTGAATATCAAGCATGTATAGTTGACTAATAAAAGTTTTTTTGGTAGATTTCAAGCACCTATGGAAAAATTTTACACAAAAAAAGTTTTTGCATCATCATTAGCTTTATCCATATTGCTCAATGTAATATTTTTTGAACTAGGCATTAAACTTTTGAGCGGATTTTACAGGCCCATAAAAAAACCTATTGAAGTTGTTTTGTTGGGAATTAGCGAACCAAAAATAGATAATGAAAATTTACATATTAAAAATAAAATTATCGCTCAAAAAAAGCAAAATACTTTAATTAATCAAAAATCAACTTCAAAAGAGAAAATCAATAACATCGATAACAAGGTATTTTCAAAGCAAAAAATACAAAAGACAAACGATATAAAAGTTTTTGACAAAACAGATAAAATTGAAAAAACAAACAATGCAATTGTTCATACAGATACAATTAGTAACAATGAATCTAATACCAAAAGTCATAAAGGTACTGCTGTTCAAACTACTCAAAACATTCAAACCAGCCAAACAACAAATTCTCCGCAAAGCATTTCAAAAGAAGATTATGCATTTTTAAGAAAACTGATAGAAGAACACCTAAAATACCCTTATTTAGCAAGAAGAAATTCCTACGAAGGCACAGTTGTTATTTCCTTTATTATAGATAATAGAACTATAAAGGATATTGCTGTTGTAAAAAGTTCAGGATATTCCATTTTAGATAAAAGCGCAATCGAAGCAATCAAAAAAATAGAGCCACTTGTTAAATTAGATAAAAATGTAAAAATTCTTATACCTATTAATTTTAAGTTAAGTAATTTTTGATTTAGGAGAAAAAATGAATGTAGTTGAATTTATGAAAAGCAACGATCAGGTTAGTAAATGGCTTGGCATCGATGTAATTGAGGCAAAAGAAGGCTATGTTTGTACACAAATGCTTGTAAGAAACGATATGTTAAACGCTGCAGGTGTTTGCCATGGAGGTGTAATTTTTTCTCTATCTGACTATACATTTGCTGTTGCTTCAAATATTTATGGCAATACTGCACTTGCAATATCAGCAAACATTAATTATGCAAACGCAGCCAAACAAGGCGATATACTTATTGCAACAGCCAAAGAGTTAAATAAAACAAAAAAAATAGGTATATATTCCATAACGGTAGAAAGAGAATCTGATAAACAATTAATAGCTTTTTTCAACGGTGAAGTTTATATAAAATCTGAAAAAATTATTAAAGATTGATACAATTGATTTTTAGCATAAATTGTTTACAATCCATATCTGGAGAGGTGGCCGAGTGGTTGAAGGCGGCTGACTCGAAATCAGTTGAAGGCAATTTAACCTTCCGCAGGTTCGAATCCTGTCCTCTCCGCCAATTTGTAATTTTTTTTCAATTAATAAGCTATATATTTTTAAAAAAAATAAGTTAAAGTGTTTGTATGTTTAAGTTTTTGGATTCTAAAAATAAACATTAAAAACTATTTTAGCAGATGAAAAAGATTTTATTAATTGTATTTTTGTTATTTTTTCTAGGATTTGTGGGTGTAAGTTCATTTGTAATTTCGCTTTATATTGATACTAATAAAGATTTTAAAAATTTGGTAAACGGTAATTTTTATCCACAACCTACAAAAGTTTATGATTCAAATAATCATCTTATTGCTATCCTTGGGTCTCAAAAAAGAAAAGTAGTATCTTACAATAAAATTAGTATAAATATGAAAAAGGCTATTATGGCAGCAGAGGACTCAAGATTTTTTCAGCACGGACCTGTAAGTTTTAGGAGCATCATAAGGGCAGCCTTTGAAGATTTAATCCATGGCAAAGTTGTGCAAGGAGGTTCTACACTGACCCAGCAGCTTATAAAAAATTTATATCTAACACCTCAAAAAACTCTTTATAGAAAACTAAAAGAAGCTGTGCTTTCTTATAAAATCTCAAAATACCTAACAAAACAGCAAATACTTGCATTGTACCTAAATACTGTATATTTCGGCAATGGAGCTTATGGTATAGATATGGCTAGTAAATCTTATTTTGATGAACCACCAAGCAAACTTACAATTTTGCAATCGGCTATGCTTGCTGGATTGGTTCAAGCTCCAAGTTTATACGATCCTTATGTAAATCCATCTCTTGCACAAAAAAGAACAGTATATGTGATAAATAGGATGTATATTGATAAGTTTATTTCAAAAAAACAGTATTACGATGCGATTCATTCTAAAATTATGCTGAGAAAAAGAGATTCTTTGTTTACAAATGGTTATAAACAGTATACAGCCTATTTTGTTCAACATATTAAAAATTGGTTGATAAAGCATTACGGCCAAGCAATTGTGAACGATGGAGGCCTGAAGGTATATACAACTTTGAATGAAAAAATGCAAAAAGATGCCTATGTTGCTGTTAAAAATGGTATTTTAAATCTAACCACAAAAGGAAACAAAAATGTTCCATATTATATAAAATATGCAAGAAATTGGCTTATTAATAAATATGGACAAAACAGTCGTCTTCAGGCAGCCTTAATCTCCATAGACCCAAAAACTGGCTACGTAGAAGCTTTAATTGGTGGGTATAGTTATAGAAAAAGCCAATTTGATAGAGCTACTCAAGCTTTGAGACAAACTGGTAGCGCTTTTAAACCTATCGTTTACTTAACAGCTCTAGAAGAAGGTTTCACACCAATGGATAAAATAGAGGATGAGCCTATAACATTTAGTTGGGGAGATAAAAGTTGGTCTCCACAAAACTATACGTACAAGTTTAGAGGACCTATTACACTAGAATATGCACTTGCTCACTCGGTAAATGTAGCAGCTGTGAGATTATTAGATAAAGTAGGTATAGAAAATGCCAAGATTAATGCTAGAAAGCTTGGGATAACAGAGAAGATTCCAAATAACTTAACGATAGCTTTGGGTTCGGCATCTATTACGCTAGAACAGCTTGCACATGCATATTGTTCTTTTGATGATTATGGCGAGTTACCAAAATTGATTTTTATAAGAAAAATTGTTAATAAAGATAACAATGTAATATATAGTACAAAACCAGATCTAAAGAGAGTTTTTCCTAGTTCCATTGGTTTTGTTTTAACTAAAATGCTGCAATCGGTTGTTAAAGAAGGCACAGGGGTTTATGCATTAGCCTTAAATAGACCTGCTGCCGGTAAAACCGGTACTTCAAATCATGGACGCGATAATTGGTTTATGGGATTTACGCCTCAACTGGTTACTGGTGTATGGGTTGGTTACGATAATTATAGACCATGTGGTCCGTATGCAGTTGGTGCTACTATGGCACTGCCAATATGGCTTAATTATATGAAAAATGCATTAATCGGTCAGCCTTTAGTGGATTTTCAATTACCATCAAAGCTTCCAAATTGGGTTTATAAATGGTATTTTGCAAGCATACAAGAAAAGTACAAAAAATTAGGCTACCTTAAATAGTTGGAATAATAAATTAATTTCGATACAAGTTTGAAACAAATTT
>NZ_JBMFGQ010000019.1:0-31699 GCF_049977265.1 Desulfurella sp.
GCATACAAAAATTACTTTTTTGGGTCCTTGTACACCACTTACAAGTATTTTTTCTATATCGGCTGTTTTGCTTTCCTGTGAAACAAAAATAAAATATGCACTTGGTTTTTTTTGCTTTGCAAGATTATAAGCTTCGATGAGGTTTTCTTTTATATCGTTAAAGCTAAATAAAATGTAGAGTGTTTGAACATTCATTATTTTTTCTAATTTTTCTTTTTTATCAATGTCTATTATAGCTTGAGCACTTTCTGCTGATACACTAAGAGCTTTCACAAAGCCAGTGTCACCTAGACAGTCGTAATCTTTTGAAATATCAAGTCCCATTTCAGCCAAAAAAATAAAACTTTGAACTTCCAATAGCTCTATTTTGTTGATTTTTAAGGATTCTTTTAGTTTATTAATCATAAAATAACCTTGTTTTTAAATATTTTGTTTTCGTAATTATAAACAATAGGTGTGCCAGTTGGTATTTCAACTTTAATAATTTGGTTTTCATCCAAATTTTCTATGTATTTTGTAATAGCTCTCAAGCTATTTCCATGAGCTACAATTAAAACATCCTTACCATCTTCCAGTTGTTCGACAACTTTTTGTTTGAAAAAAGGTAGCGTGCGTTTCAGATTGTCTTTTAAAGATTCTCCACCAGGTGGTGCTACATCAAAGCTCCTGCGCCAGAGTTTTAACTGTTGTTCGCCATATTTTAAACCTACTTCTTTTTTGTTTAAACCCTGTAGTGTGCCATAATATCGCTCATTTAATTCTTTTTTTTGTATAATTGGTATTATTTCGATACTGCTTGCATAGTTTGACCATTTTTTCATCTTTCCTTTTGTGTGAATAATAACGGGTGTTTTTTGCGTGTCAAGTTTTGATAGTAAAATTAGTGCTGTTTGTATAGCCCTTGCTAATTTTGAAGTATACACAATATCGATGTTAAATTTTGAGAGCTTTTCGCCTGCATTTAATGCCTCAAAAATGCCCTTTTGGCTAAGAGGAATGTCTACCCACCCAGTAAATAAATTTTTATCGTTCCAAATTGATTGACCATGTCTTATTAAAATTAAATGTGACATATTTCACCCCCTTGTTATATTAGCATTTTTTTGCCTACTTTCAAGTTTAACTATTGACATAAGAATTATTTTAATTTAGATTAGCTTTATGTGTATAGACGAAATTTTTGAAATTCTACGCCAGAAAGTTGATAACTACGAGAAAAGACAATCTCAGATAGAAATGTCAAATGATATATATAATTTGATGTTAAACGGACGAATAGGTTTAATTGAAGCACCAACAGGTACTGGCAAAAGTTTTGCTTATCTTGTTGCAGCAAGTTTATTTGCAAAAAAATTTAAGAAAAAAACAATTATTGCAACGAGTACTATTAACCTTCAAAAACAGCTTATCCTGAAAGATATACCTGTAATTAGAGAGATTTTTGACGATATTGTATTTGAAATAGCTCTTGGTAGACAAAATTATGCTTGTAAGAGAAAATTTTATGCATATGCAGCGAGTATATTTAGCAATATAGATGACCCTAAGTCGTTTTTATCAGGTTTAAAAAATGGTACAAAAGATGAATTCGACTTGCTTGAAGAAGGTTTATTTGAACAAATAAAATCTGATAAAGATTCTTGTATGGGACGTTTTTGTCCGCAATTTCGGAATTGTTTTTTCTTCAATGCAAGATCAAGACTAAAAGATGCTGATATCGTTATCACAAACCATCACCTTGTTTTTAGTGATTTGTTTGAGATAGGAGAAGTATTTGATACAATTGATGTGATTATTTTTGATGAAGCCCATAATATTGAAAAAAATCTAACAAGCTTTGCGACATTATCATTTAATTTTTATGACCAGCTAAATGCAATTAAAAATTTTTTTAATATTATGGGTAAATTAAGACTATTTGAGCTAATAAGTAATGCTACAAAGACAATGGATGGTATCAAAGAAGAATTATTAAAACTTTCTAATTTGATTGATTTTAGCGTAAACTATGACGAAGAGTTTGCAAAGACATATTTACTGAATATCTTAAAATTACAAGAACAGCTTGTATTTGATTTTGTTAGTTTTAAAGACAGGATTGATATTGAGCTAAGTATTGATTTTAAAGCTATTATTGATAAATTAAATTTCAATCTCAAAATACTTAAATCTTTTGCAAATAAAGATGCTCTATCATGTGTTTACTGGCTTGAAAGATTTAAAGACGTGGTGTTATTCAATATCACAAACTTAAATTTTGCTGATTTGCTAAGAAAAAATTTATATCCAAAAGTTGAAAGTATAATTTTTACTTCTGCTACACTTTCTATTAATGGTGATTTTAGTTTTATAAAAAACATTCTGGGTATAGAAGATGCATTTGAAAAAACATTTAAAACAGAGTTTGACTATAAAAAACAAGCCAGACTTTTTGTAATAAACAATATAAATAACCCACAAAGTAACAATTATGAAGAAGATATTGCAAAGTTGGTTTTGAGTGTTGCATCAAACTTTAATAAAGGAATTTTAGTGCTTTTTACATCATATAAAACTTTAAATGAAGTCTACAATAAAACAAATACCTTACTCAATGATTTTGGTTATAATGTTTTAAAACAAGGTTTTATGGATAACTACAATATGCAAAAAGTATTTTTTAAAAGCAAAACTATACTTTTTGGTGTAAATAGTTTCTGGGAAGGAATTGATATAAAAGGAGATAACCTATCTTGCGTAATTATTACAAAACTACCTTTCGAAGTACCCACACACCCGATTGAAAAAGCAAAGTACGCTAACTTTGCACAAAAAGGTAAAAATGCATTTATAGATTATTCTCTTCAAAAAGCAATTTTAAAATTCAAACAGGGGTTTGGCAGATTGATTAGAACAAAAAAAGATACTGGTTTTATTATTATTGCAGATAACAGGTTGTTAAAAAAATCTTATGGTAAAATTTTTTTGAAATCACTCCCGGAAGTTGATATTGAGATTAAAAGCGTTGAGGATTTACATTTAAGCCTAAATTCTTAATCATATCTAAATCATCTTGAATGCTGCGACCTTTTTGTGTTAAATAATCACTTACCATTATTCCATTTGCTCCAGCAAAAAAAACTAGCGCATGAAGTTGTTTTAAAACATGTTCTCTACCACCACACACTCTTATGTCTTTGTCTGGCATTATAAATCTGAACATGGATATAATTTTTAACGCTTCAAATGGTTCAAGAGGTTTTTGGTTTTCAAGTGGTGTACCTTTAATACTAATCAAAAAATTTATGGGTATAGAATCAACATCTAAATTTTTAAGCTCAAAAGCAAGACTAATTCTATCTTCTAAAGATTCGCCTATACCAAATATACCGCCGCTGCAAACATAAAAACCTAGCTGTTTTGCAACTTTTACAGTATTTACATCATCATCGTAGCTGTGCGTTGTGCAGATTTTTGGAAAAAATTCCCTTGAAGTTTCTAAATTGTGGTGAAACTCCAAAAGTCCTGCGTTTTTTAACTCAAGAAGCTGATTTTTTGTTTGCAAGCCTATAGATACACCAGGTATCAAAGCTAATTTTGAAATCTTATCGATAGAATTTTTAAGATTTTCAAAATCCTGTTTGTTATTTAAGCTAAGTCCACTTGTTACTATGCTAAAACGCTCAACTGGATAATTTGCAATGTATTTTGCTTTTTGTTCAATAGTACTTGGTGGTAGAAAATCGTAAGATTCAATATTTGTATTAAAGTGAGCCGATTGTGCACAAAAAGCACAGTTTTCGCTGCAACGTCCGCTTTTTGCATTTACAATCGAACACAAACTTATTGTATTTCCTTTAAAAAATTGTCTTAATTTGTTTGAAACGCTAAACAGATCCAGCATAGCATTTTTTGGTGTTTTTAAAATATCCATTGCATTGTTAAAGTCTATATTTTTTTCCAAAGCTTTATCAAAAAGCCTCTCTATATTCATTACTCCTCCAACATGTTAACCCAGCAAAGTATATAAAATTAACATTTGAATTTCAACTATTTGATTGTTATAATTCAAAAATATGAAAATCGAAACCTTAGTCGTTGGCGTATTGGAAACAAACTGTTATATAGTGCATAATAACAAAGAGGCGATTATAATTGATCCAGGTAGTGATGCAAAAAAAATAATAGATATTATTGAAGAAAAAAAATTACATCCAAAACTAATAGTTAATACTCATTACCATTTTGATCATACAGGTGCTAACCTGGATATAAAGATTGCTTTTAATATACCTCTTGCAATTGGTATAAATGATGCAAAATATTTAGAAGGTGCCTATATTGATGCCCATTTATTTATGATCGATGCCAAAAAGTCGCCAAAAGCCGATATTTTGCTTAAAGAAAACGATGAAATTGAACTTAACAATATTAAATTTATTGTCATTGAAACACCTGGACATACTATTGGCTCAATTTGTTTGTTTAACAAAGATAACCATGTGCTCTTTAGTGGCGATACATTATTTTATGAATCGATAGGCAGATACGATCTACCAACTGGAAATTATAACCAACTAATGAATTCACTTAAAAAAATACTTACTTTAGACGATGAATGTGTTGTCTACCCAGGCCACGGTCCAAAGACAACCATAAAACACGAACTATCAAATAATCCGTTTATTTAATAAAAAAGGGGAAAACTTCCCCTTTTTTATTTACTCTTCTACTTTGATAGATTCAGTTGGACATGCTTCAGCTGCTTCTTTGATAACATCAATAGAAGCGCCATCAGGATTTTTTACCTGAGCTTTTCCATCAACCATTTCAAATACATCAGGTGCTGTATCAACACATACTTCGCAACCAATGCATGTTGACTGATCTACTGTAACTTTTGCCATACAAACCTCCGCTTTTTTTTGGATTGTAATATACTATTTAAATTGTGTCAAGTGCAATTGCTTTGTATAGGTTTTAAAATAATGCTTGAAAAATTACTGTTAATAGGCTATAAGAACTCATATGAATGTATCTGTTGTAATTCCTACATTAAACGCGCAAAAAACAATAGCTGCTGTTCTTTTAAGATTAAGACAGGAAGATGTTAAAGATATTATTATAATAGATAGTTCATCGGATGATAATACGCAAAAAATTGCAAATGCTTTTACAGATAGAGTTTATGTAATTAAAAGAGCAAATTTCAATCATGGTTTAACTAGAAATTTAGGACTTAATCTGGCAAAATTTAATATAGTTGTATTTTTAACTCAAGATGCTATTTTGTGTAAAGATTCGGTTGCAAAGCTAATTAAAAACTTTGATCAAAAAGATGTAGCTATTGTCTATGGTAGACAATTGCCGCATAAAAATGCAGATGCTTTTTCTAAACACTTAAGATACTTTAATTATCCAAATTACTCTATAAAAAAGACTTTTGATAAAAAAGATGTGTATGGTGTAAAATTAGCATTTAACTCTAACTCGTTTTCAGCATATAAAAAGGATGTAGTGCAAAGTCTAGGCGGTTTTCCAAAATTGGATTTTGGTGAAGATGTATATATGGCTGCAAAAGTTTTGCTTTCAGGATGGGCTGTGTATTATGATAACAAAGCTTGTGTCTATCACTCCCATAATTATAGCTTAAAGGAAGAATTTGAGCGTTACCTGGCTGTAGGTAAGTTTTATAAATCACAAAATTGGATTATGCAAACCTTTGGTAAAACTACAAAAGAAGGTTTAAACTATATTATAGATCAGTTTAGTTTTATTGCTAAATCAGGTAGATTTGAGTTGCTTCCTCAGTTTTTACTTAAAGATGTATTAAAGTTTTTTGCTTATAAAATCGCTTAAAATGGAGGTTTTATGCCATTTGAGTTTGAAAAAGTTAATATAAATGGTGTTTTGCTTATAAAACCTAAAGTATTTTTTGATGAGAGAGGTTTTTTTTTAGAAACTTACAAAAAAAGCCAGTTTTTGGAAGCAGGCATTAGTGAAGATTTCTTTCAAGATAATTTTTCTTTTTCAAAAAAAGGTGTTATAAGAGGGTTACATCTACAAAGAAAACCAAAACCACAATCAAAGCTTGTAAGATGCATCAAGGGCGAGATACTGGATGTTATAGTTGATGTGAGGCTAAACTCAAACACATTTGGTAAGTGGCTATCTTTTGAGTTAAATGATAGCAACCAGCATATTTTGTATGTGCCAGAAGGCTTTTTGCATGGGTTTGTTGTGTTAAGTGATACTGCAATTGTCCATTACAAAGCTTCAAATGAGTATTGTCCAGACTGCGAAGATGGTGTGATTTTTAATGACAAAACGCTTAATATTGATTGGAAAGTGCAAAAACCTATCGTATCACAAAAAGATATGCTTCTTAAAAATTTTTTAGAGTTTGAGGTATACAAATGATATTAATTTTTGGAGGTAATGGTCAGCTTGCAAAAGCCTTTAAATTTTGGTTTGAAAAAGAAAATAAAAAATTTATTTCTTTAGACAGAAAACAGTGTGATGTAACAGATTATCTTCAACTAAAAAATGTGTTTGAAACCTTTAGACCAAGAATTGTTATAAATGCATCTGCATACAATTTAGTGGATGAGTGCGAGGTAAATTATTTTGAAGGCTTTAAAGTAAATGCTTTTTCAGTAGCTCATATGACAGATTTATCTAAAAAATTTGGCAGTTTTTTTGTTCATTATAGTACTGATTATGTGTTTGATGGTTCAAAGTGTGGTTTGTATTGTGAAAATGATAAACCAAACCCGCTAAATGAGTATGGAAAATCCAAACTTTTAGGCGAGAAATTTTTATTGGAGTCTCAAAGTGAATGCTTAATTTTGCGCACCAGCTGGGTTTATGGTAACTCAAAAAACAACTTTATATCAAAACTTATGGGTTGGTGTAAAAACAATGAATATCTAAAAATTGCATATAATGAATTTTCTGTTCCAACAAGTGCTTATGATATTGCTTATTATAGTTTAATTGCAATAAATAAAGGTTTAAGCGGTATTTATCATTTGGTTAACAGTGGTTTTTGTTCGAGATTTGAGTGGGCAAAGCTAACACTTTCTTTGCTTGGTATTAATAAATTTTTGTATCCAGTAGACAGGTCAATATTTAATCTTAAAGCAAATAGACCATTTTTTAGTACTATGTCAAACGAACTTTTTTGCAGAAATTTAAATGTTGAAACTAGAGATTGGCAAAACGCTTTAATTGATTTTTTGCAAAATTACTATGAAAAATAAAACTAAAGAATATATTTCAATCTTAATAATAGCTATTTTTGATTTTATTGCTTTTATAGTAAGCTTATATTTAGCTCACCAAACAAGAATTTTTTTAAATGTATTCAATATTGTTCAATATAAAAAACCGTTTTCTTATTACTATGAGTATTTTTTTGTTTTTTTTGTTGTATTTTTCTTGTTTTATTATGAGGGTATTTACACAAAACGTTATGATATTTGGGAAGATGTTAAGAAAATATTTAACTCAATAACAATTATTGTGGTTATTATACTTTCACTAGTTTCTATAACTAAATCCAGTTTATTGTTTTCAAGACTCTTGATATTTTTATTTTGGTTGTATGGTCTGGTTATATTTTCTTTTTTTCATGCATTATCAAAATTTTTTCTATTTAAAATCAAACTCTGGCAAAAAAATGTAATAATTTGTGGTACTTGTTCTCAAGCATTATCATTTCAAAAATCGTTAGATTGTCAGCATTATTTAGGTTATAATACTATAGCTTTTTTTGATCAAAAATCAAATACAAAGTATATGAATGATAAAAAAGTTATTAGATCATTTATCGAACTTTCTTCGGAAATTAAATCCAACTGTATTGATACAGTATTTATAATATCTGCATGCAATGCAAAGGTTGATTTAACGAGTCTTCAAACAATCTTTAAAAATGTAATAGTTATACCAAGTTTCGATGGATTATCTATTTTTAATACAAAAGTTAATTTCAATTTTTCTCAGAAACTTTTATTTATTCATACAAAAAATAATTTAGAATCTGTCGCAAACAAAATCCTTAAAAGAGTTTTTGATCTTATATTGGTAATTATTATATTTCCATTATTTTTAGTAGCATTAATTTTTATAAGTATAGCTATAAAAGCTACATCAAAAGGTCCCATTTTTTTTAAACATGAGCGTATCGGTAAAAATGGAAAAATTATTAAAATATACAAGTTTAGAAGTATGTATGAAGATGCTCAAGAGCGCTTAAAAAAATTGCTTGAAAACAACGAGCAATTAAAACATGAGTGGAATCAGTTTTTTAAGTTAAAAAATGATCCAAGGATAACTAAAGTAGGTAATTTTTTAAGGAAAACTTCACTTGATGAGTTGCCACAGATAATAAATATTATTAAAAACGAGATGTCTTTTGTAGGTCCAAGGCCTGTTGTGAAAGAAGAAGTGGAGAAATATTACAGAGAATATGCAAAGTTCTACTATATGGTAAATCCAGGACTTACAGGTTTGTGGCAGGTAAGTGGTAGAAATGATACAACTTATGATTTTAGAGTAAAAATGGACAGTTGGTATGTAACTAATTGGTCACTTTGGTTAGATATTATTATAATAGTTAAAACTTTTGGCGTTGTAGTAAAAAAAGAAGGCGTTTATTAGTATGTACAAATATTTTATTGACTGATAAAAAAAATTATGATAGTTTGTAACCTGGCTTTTTTATGATTGTGCGTTTGAAAGTCATTGCAAATGCAAAGCAGAATTTAATATGTGGTTTTAATGGAGGATATTTGAAAGTTAAAGTTTCAAAACCTGCTTTAGACGGTAAGGCAAATGAAGCACTTATTGTTTTGATGTCTTCTTTCTTTGAAATAAGAAAGTCTAAAATTAAAATTTTAAGTGGAGAAAAGTCTCATATAAAAACACTTGAAATACCAATAAATGAAAAAGATTTTAATTTTAAAATACAGAAGGTGATATCAGATGCCAATTTATGAGTATAAATGTTCTGCTTGTGGTGAGTCTATAGAGTTAATGCAGAAAATGGGGGCAAAAGCTCCAAAAACTTGCCCGGTATGCGGTGCTGTTAACACACTAAAAAAGCTTATTTCAAATACCTCTTTCGAGCTAAAAGGCTCTGGTTGGTATGTAACGGACTATAAAAACAACCCAAAATCAACAACTTCTAAAGTTGAATCGAATAAAGGAGAAATTAAAAATGCTGGAAAAGACACTGTCAATCATTAAACCAGACGCATTAAAATCAGGTTATAGTGGTAAAATTATAGCGATGCTTGAAGAGAACGGATTTGTAATAAAAGCCATGAAAAAACTCCATCTTACAAAAAAACAAGCAGAAGGCTTTTATATTGTGCATAAGGACAGACCTTTTTATGACTCCCTGTGTGCATTTATGTCAAGTGGCAGTGTAATTGTCATGGTATTGGAAAAAGAAAATGCTATTGCAGGCTATAGGACGCTTATGGGTGCTACAGATCCTTCTAAAGCTCAAACTGGCACAATTAGATCACTGTATGCAAAAAATATAGAAGAAAACGCTGTGCATGGTTCAGATTCTAAAGAATCAGCAGATTTTGAGATATCTTATTTTTTCAGTCGGTTAGAAATAATATAAAGGAGATTTAAAATGGCACAACCAAAAAGAAAATCTTGTCATTCAAGAGCTGCAAAAAGAGCAACGCATAAAAAAGCAAGTATGCCTGCTATGTCAAAATGCCCAAGGTGCGGTGCTGTTAAATTGCCGCATACTATTTGCCCATCTTGTGGTTATTACAAAGATGAGGAAATGATAAAAATTGAAGAATGAAACCTATAGCAGTAGATGCGTTTGGTGGCGATCATGCTCCAAAAGAAGTTATATTAGGAGCTTTTTTGGCTGCCAAAGAGTTTGATTTGGATATAGTTCTTGTTGGTAAAAAAAGTGAGGTTGAGCATAACGTAGGTCTTTTTTCTAAAGATTTTAGCTCTCACGTGGTACAAAAAATAACTATAGAAAATGCGTCAGATATTATTACAATGTTTGATAAACCTAGTGTAGCTATAAGAAAAAAGGATTCATCGATTTATATGGGAATGGAATTAGTGAAACAAAAACAAGCAAGTGCTTTTGTTAGTGCTGGAAACTCTGGCGCTGTTATGGCTATAGCTATGGTTGTTTTGGGTAAACTAAAAGGTATCTCGAGGCCAGCAATAGGTGCTTTATTGCCAACTGTAAATAGTAGTGTTTTGCTTTTAGACGCAGGAGCGAATGTTGATTGTAAGCCAATGCATTTGCTTGAGTTTAGTATTATGGGATCGGTTTTCATTAAGCACATGCTTGGTATACAAAAACCAATAATAGGCTTAATTAGCAATGGTTCAGAGCCTGGAAAAGGTAATAGCCTCGTAATTAAAGCTTATGATTTAATTAAATCATCAGTTTTAAATTTTTACGGAAATATAGAAGGCAATGAAATATTTTCAGACAAAGTAGATGTAGCTGTATGCGATGGATTTGTTGGTAATATTATTTTAAAAACTTCTGAATCTGTACCCAATATAATTGGAGAATTTTTAAAAGCACAAATTTCTAAAAGTTTGGTATACAAGATTGGCTATTTACTATCAAAGCCTGCTTTTAGAATGCTCAAGAAAAAAACAGATTACGCAGAATTTGGGGGAGCGCCTCTTTTGGGTGTTAATGGTGCTTGTATAATTAGCCATGGTAGAAGCAAAGCTTATGCAATAAAAAACGCTATTTTAAAAGCGGCTAAATTTGCAAGCCTTGACATAAATATTAAGATTGAAGAGGCTGTAGAAAAATGTTCTGCGCTTAAATATATTCACAGAGGTGTGGAAAATGCGATCTAAGATAGTTTCTATAGGTTCTTATTTACCAGATAAAGTTTTAACAAATTTTGATTTGGAAAAAATTGTAGATACTTCAGATGAATGGATTTTACAACGCACAGGAATTAAAGAGCGTCATATTTCGGACAAGCCAACAAGTTATCTAGCCTATATGGCAGCTAAAAAAGTCATAGAAGGTGTAATTAGTCCAGAAGAAATTGATGCTATAATTGTTGCTACTGTAACACCAGATAAAATTTTGCCTGCTACAGCACTATTTGTGCAATCACAATTGAAAGCAAAAAATGCCTTTTGTTTTGATATAAATGCTGCTTGCAGTGGTTTTTTGTATGCTTTGAGTGTAGGTGATTCATATATACGTTCTAATGTCGCAAAAAATGTGCTTGTAATTGGTGCTGAGGTATTAAGTAAGTTTGTAGACTGGACGGATAGAAGTACATGTGTAATTTTTGGAGATGGTGCAGCTGCTGTATTGCTCCAGCCAAGTAATGATGAAAGTGGTATACAAGATATAGTCTTGCATTCTGACGGTGACTATACAGACCTTATGCAGATACCTGCAGGTGGCAGCTTATCGCCTTGTTCAAAAGAGGCTATAGATAATCATGACATTTATATAAAAATGATTGGCAATCAAACATTTAAGATGGCTGTTCAAAATATTGTAAATGTATCTGAGGAAACTTTAAATAAGTGCAATTTAAGCTTTAGCGATATAGATTTAATGGTTAGTCATCAAGCAAACTTTAGGATAATAGAAGGTGTAGCAAAAAGAATTCATTTACCAATGGAGAAAGTTCAAATTGCATTAGATATACATGGCAATACTGCGGCTGCTTCTATACCTTTGGCCTTAGATTTAGCTTATCAGCAAGGTAAAATCAAAAAAAATGACAAAATTTTGCTTAATAGTTTTGGCGCAAGCTTAACATGGGGTGCTTGCGTGATTGTTTGGTAGGAGGAATTTAATGTTTAAAACGGAAATTTGTGATATACTTGGCATAGAGTATCCTATATTTCAAGGTGGGATGGCTTGGGTATCGGATGCAAAGCTAGTTTCAAGTGTTAGTCAGGCGGGTGGTTTAGGTATTATTGCTGCTGGTCATGCTACACCTGAGTGGTTGGAAGAACAGATTTTGTTAGCCAAGGAGATGACTGATAAACCTTTTGGCGTAAACATAATGTTGTTATCGCCATTTGTAGAAGAAATTGTAAAATTAGTTATTAAACACAGGGTAAAAGTGGTAACTACGGGCGCCGGAAACCCCGGAAAATATATGCAATCTTTTTCAGATGCTAATATAAAAGTAATTCCTGTTGTAGGAGCAGTTGCTCTGGCAAAACGTATGGAGTCAATTGGAGCAATTGCTGTTGTAGCAGAAGGTATGGAATCTGGCGGGCATATAGGCGAGCTTACTACTATGGCACTTGTGCCTCAAGTAGTAGATGCTGTGAAAATTCCTGTTGTGGCAGCAGGTGGCATAGCAGATGGTAGAGGCTTTTTAGCTGCACTGTCATTAGGAGCAAAAGGTGTGCAAATTGGCACAAGGTTTATAGCATCAATTGAGTGCCAAGCGTCAGACAATTACAAACAAGCTATAATTAAAGCAAAAGATAGGGACACTACTATAACCGGTGCGTCAACCGGTCATCCTGTTCGTATTTTAAAAAATAAGCTAGCTAGAGAATTTGAAAAGTTGGAAAAACAAGAAGCATCAATAGAAGATATTGAAAAATTAGGATCTGGCAAGCTTAGACTTGCTGTGGTAGATGGAGATATAGAAAACGGAAGCGTTATGGCAGGTCAAATTGCAGGTTTAGTTAAACAGATAAAACCGGTAAAGTCAATTATAGAAGATATAATAAGTGAAGCCAAATATACATTAGAAAAAATAAAAAAATTAGGTAGTTGATATGAATTTTCTAATTTTTACCGGGCAAGGTTCTCAATACGTTGGAATGCTTAAAGAGATGTACGATAACTTTGATATTGTAAAAGCAGTTGTTAAAAATACTGATGAGTCATTGTCATTTCCCTTGAGTAATTTAATGTTTAATGGTCCACAAAATGAACTTGTTTTAACTCAAAACGCTCAACCAGCCATACTTACTACCTCTATAGCAATCTACGAATTATTAAGAAATGAGTTAGGTTTTGAGTTTGAGATTAGCGCAGGTCATTCTTTGGGGCAGTATAGTGCTCTTGTAGCAGATGGCTCTATGTCTTTGGAAGAAGCGGTTTTTGCTGTTTACAATCGTGGCAAATATATGCAAGAGGCAGTAAATATAGGCAGTGGTGCAATGATGGCAGTAATTGGGAGTAATACAAAAGAAGTAGAAAATTTATGTCAAGAAATTTCTAAAAATAACGAATTTTATTGTGATATAGCAAATTACAATTCACTTTCTCAAATTATTGTTTCTGGATATAAAAAAGGTATAGAAAAACTGCAAGATCTTATTAAAGAAAAAAATCTAGGTAAGACTATCGTGCTTGATGTATCCGCTCCTTTTCATTGTAAGCTTATGGAGCCAGTTGTGGAAAAAATGCAAATTGTTCTTGATAAGATAACTATAAATCCTGCAAAAAGGATTATAATAGAAAATGTTGAATCAAAAATTATCAAAACACCAGGCCAAATAAAGCAATCCTTATTAGAGCAAATTGCAAAACCAGTGCGATGGATAGATAATGTAAACAAGGCTTTAGAATATCCTGTTAAATCTATTATAGAATGTGGACCTAAGGATATTTTGTCATCTATGTTAAAACGAACTGTAAAAAATGTAAATATTAGTGGAATTTTTGATTTAAAAAGCTATAATACTTTTAGGGATATTTATGAGTTACAAAGGTGATGTAGTATTAGTTACCGGGGCATCTAAAGGCATTGGGGCAGCCATTGCAATAGAACTTGCAGAAAAAGGTCTCAATGTAATTATAAATTATAATACAAGTCAAGAACAAGCAGATGCTTTAAATGAAACTATTAGAAAAAATCAAGGTAAATGCGAGATTAAGAAATTTGATGTTTCAAATTATGAAGAAGTTGAAAATGCATTTGCTCAGATTATTGAGAAGTACAAAACAATTGACTATTTAGTAAATAATGCGGGTATTGTATCAGACAATTTGATAATAAAAATGAAAGCGGATGAGTTTGATAAAGTGTTGAAAACAAACTTGTATGGAACTTTTAATTGTTCTAAAATTGCTGCAAAGTATATGATAAAACAAAAATTTGGTGTTATAATAAATATTAGCTCAATTATAGGGCTTTTTGGTAATGCAGGTCAGGCTAATTATGCCGCTTCAAAAGCAGGTATTATAGGTTTTACAAAAAGTTTAGCAAAAGAATTAGGTTCACGAAATATTCGTATCAATGCAATTGCGCCTGGATTTATTGAAACAGATATGACTGAAGATCTTAATATAATTCAAAAAAAATTTTTAACAGATAAAATTGCTCTAAAAAGATTAGGGAAAAGCAGTGATATTGCTCATTTAGTGTCTTTTTTGCTTAGCGAAGAAGCAAGTTATATTACAGGTGAAGTTATTAGTATAAACGGCGGACTTAGTATTTGAAAATAATTGTACAAGGAGGATAACAGATGTCATCTATTGCAGATCAAGTAAAAGATATCATCAAAGAGCAACTTGGGGTAGAAGAAGAAGAAATTAAGCCAGAGGCAAAATTTATTGAAGATTTAGGTGCGGATTCTTTGGATACAGTGGAATTAGTTATGGCTATGGAAGAGAAATTTGGCATAGAAATACCAGATTCTGATGCCGAAAAAATATTGACTGTTCAAGATGCAATAAGCTATGTAGAAAGTCATATTAATAAATAACATATAGTTATGAGAAAGAGAGTAGTTATAACAGGCTATGGGTTAATCTCGCCCATAGGCCTTTCTGCTAAAGAGAGTTTTAAAAATGCAATTAATGGGGTTAGTGGTATTGGTAAAATTACAAAATTTGATTCATCAAGTTTTGAGGTTCAGATTGCTGCCGAAGTAAAAGGTTTTGAGCCAGAAAAGTATGTAGAAAAAAAAGAAGTAAAAAAATACGATTTATTTAGTTTGTACGCTTTAGCTGCAGCTGGTGAGGCCATAGAACATTCAGGTTTAAGTTTAGAAAAGCTTGATTTATTTAGGTGCGGTGTTAGTGTAGGTTCTGGTATTGGAGGTTTGGGAACAATTGAAAAATATGACCAAGCTTTAATGCATCGTGGTTACAAGGGCGTGTCACCATTTTTTATACCAACTGCTGTTATAAATATGGCAGGTGGTAACATTGCTATAAAGTATGGACTTAAAGGTCCAAATTATGCTACAGTTACTGCATGCGCGTCAGCTACCCACGCAATCGGTTTTGCAGCAAGAAACATAATGTACGGTGATGCTGACGTTATGGTGGCTGGCGGTTGTGAATCTACAATTACGCCACTTGCAATAGCTGGTTTTCAGAATATGAAAGCACTTTCTACCAGAAACGATGAGCCTCAAAAAGCGTCACGTCCGTTTGATAAAGATAGAGATGGTTTTATTGTTGGAGAAGGGGCAGGTATCTTGATTTTAGAAGAATATGAATTTGCTAAAAGGCGCAATGCAAATATTATTGCAGAGCTTGTAGGATTTGGCATGAGTGATGATGGTTACCATATAACTGCGCCGGATCCGGAAGGCAAGGGTGCAATTTATGCAATGAAAATGGCATTAAATGATGCTGGTTTAGCTCCAGAAGGTATTGATTATATAAATGCCCATGGTACATCAACATACTTTAACGACAAAATCGAGACACTAAGTATCAAAACTGTATTTAAAGAACATGCATATAAATTAGCTGTTAGTTCGACTAAGTCAATGACAGGACACTTACTTGGTGCAGCTGGAGGCGTAGAGGCTGTTTTTAGTGTGATGACTATTGAGAATTCGATAATTCCCCCAACTATAAATTTAGAACACAATGATGAAGAGTGTGATTTGTTTTATGTTCCAAATGTAGCTATCGAGAAGCAAGTAAATGCTGTTATGTCTAACTCTTTCGGTTTTGGTGGAGCAAACGCGGTTTTAGTATTTAAAAAATTTAATGAATAACGCTATTTTTTTTGATTTAGACGGCACACTTGTAGATTCAAAAAAAGATTTAGAAAAAGCTGTAGTTTACACCGCCTCAAAATTAGACCTCAAAGTTTTAGACAAAAATTTTATTTTGTCTTTGGTCGGGAATGGTATTTATAAGTTAATTGAAGATTACTTACGTGCTATTTATTCGCTTGAACACTACAATCAATTTTTACATCAATTTTTGGATTATTACTACAACCACATTTGCGAAAGCAGTTACCTTTATGACGATGTAAAAGATACGCTTTTAGTATTATATAAAAATTATAAATTATTTGTTGTAAGCAATAAATTAGAAGCATTTTCCAAAAAATTATTAAATGATTTAAAAATAGATAATTTTTTTGAAGAAATAGTAGGTGGTGATAGCTTTGAAAACAAAAAACCTCATCCTCAACCTATATTAAACCTTATCGATAAATACGATATTTCTATTCAAAACTCAATTTTTATTGGTGATAGCGAAAACGATTATTTAGCCTCAAAAGCTGCAGGATTAAAAATGGCATGGGTTAGTTTTGGATATAAAAATGAATCAATTTTAAAAAAAATTATGCCAGACTTTATTTTTGATAAATTTAGGTATATATTAAATATAGCTATATGAATTTTGATATAGATACTTACCCTTATATAAAGATTTTAAAATCAGTATGTGATTTCTATAAGGTAAAGCTTTATTTAGTAGGAGGAGCTGTTAGAGATTCAATATTAAACAGATCAATTTCTGATTTTGATTTTTTGGTTGAAGAAAAAATAGACGATATAGCAGAAACATTTGCGCAAGAAATTAATAAAAATTTTATTTTATTTAACAAAGAAATTAAAATTTTTAGGTTTGTCTTACAAAACTGCACGATAGATATTGCACAGCTATATCCTAGCACAATAGAGACAGAGTTACAAAGAAGAGATTTTACAATAGATTCTGTAGCTATCGATTTAGATACTAAAGTATTAATTGATCCATTAAATGGTATTTCTGACATAGAAAATAGAATAGTTAAATTTTCAAATCCGAATATTTTTAAAGATGATCCAGTGAGATTAATTAGATTATTTAGAATTGCTGCTCAATTAAAGTTTGATATAGATAAAAAAACTTTAGAACAGGCTAAAAATAATTTAAGTTTAATTAAAAATATTTCTGCCGACAGGATTACTCAGGAATTGGAAAAATTCTTTATTATAAATGATACTTTTAGTTATGTTTTACTAATTGACAGAATTGGTTTGTTGGATGAATTATTTGAAGATTTTGCTTATCAAAACGGTTGTATGCAAAGCGAAAGTCACTTATATGATGTTAAAGCTCACTCATTGGCAGTGTATAATTTTGTAGAATGGTCAATACTGAGAATGAAAAGAATATTAGGCGAAAATTGTTTTGTTAATTATTATGGATATTATAAACTACATAGAAAAGAACTCATCATTGCTTTAAAATTAGCAGCTTTGTTTCATGATTGTTCTAAGCCTTTTGTAAAACAAATAAACAACAATACAATATCGTTCAAAAATCATGAAGCCTACAGTGCCGCAATTTTTAAAAAATACGTCAAAAAATACAACTTTCAAAAAAAGATTGCCCAAATGACAATTTTTTTAATCTTAAATCACATAGAACCTGCCTACTTGTTTTTGAAATGGAAAAACAACAACTTAACAGACGATCTTTTATATGACTTTTTTGATAAGTTTCAAATACACGGTGTTGACCTTTTAATTTTTGGATTATCTGACACATTAGCAAAAGGTAAAATTAGAATGGTTAACAGAGAAGTATTTATCGATTTTCTAAAAGATATGACGTGTTTTTATTTTGAAAGGTATCTAAATTTTTTAAGAATACCTAAAATTTTAGAAGCAAATGACTTGTTGAAATTAGGTCTGAAAAATGCTGATTTAGGCAAGAGTCTAAAGTTAATTCGTAAAAATACATTTCTACAAAATATCAAGACGAAAGAAGAAGCTCTAGCTTTTGCAAGGCAATTTCTATCAGAATAATATTTTCTTTGTACTATCTAAGTGGTATATTAATTTCTAAAATCTCAAGATGGTTATCGCGTTCTAATTTTACGTCTATGCGTGTTGGATCTATTTTGACATATTTTGATATTACAGCAATTAAGTCTTTTCTTAAGTCTTCTACAAAAGGAGCGCTATTAAGTTGCCTTTCATGCGCTAAAATTATTTGAAGTCTATCTTTCGCAATATTTGCTGATTCTCTTCTTTTTGTAAAAAAATCTAATAAACCCATACATCAATCCTTAAAAAAACTAAAAAATGTTTGTAAAAAACCTTTTTTTTCTTCTTTAATGTCCATAAATTCTACGTTATCACCCAATATTCTCCTAACTATATTATAATAAGCCTTGCCAGATGGGCTATCTTTATGCAAAACTGAAGGCTCCCCCATATTTGTATAACCAATAATGTTTTTATCTTCTGGTACTATACCAATCAGAGGTATGCTCAAGATTTGTAAGACATCATCTTTACTTAACATATCACCGTTTTTAATTAAAAGTGGATTAATGCGATTTATTATTAATTTTATATTTTTCTTTTCATTGGCTTCTAATATTCCTACAACTCGATCCGCATCTCTGATTGATGAAATTTCAGGTGTGGTTACAATAAACACTTCATCTGCTGGTATCATAGCATTTTTAAATCCTCCTTCAATACCTGCAGGAGAATCCAAAATAATGTAATCAAACTCTTCTTTTAACTCTTGCGTTAATTTGGTTACTTGTTCGGGCTTTAGTGCGGATTTATCCCTTGTTTGTGCGGCTGCTATTAGATATAAGTTTTCAGTTTTTTTGTCTCTAATTAAAGCTTGGCCAATTTTTGCTACATTCTCAACAACATTTACCACATCATATACAATGCGATTTTCTAATCCCAAAATCATATCCAAATTTCTAAGACCAATATCCAAATCAATGGCAACACACTTTTTGCCTGCAAGAGCAAGTCCAAGTGCAATATTG
Organism: Desulfurella sp.; assembly: GCF_049977265.1. Classification (GTDB taxonomy): domain Bacteria; phylum Campylobacterota_A; class Desulfurellia; order Desulfurellales; family Desulfurellaceae; genus Desulfurella. Next base: position 18,984 of record NZ_JBMFGQ010000019.1, read on the forward strand.
GCACTTGTTGTGGATTTTCCTACACCACCTTTGCCTGATGTAATTGTAATTACTTTTCCCATTTAATCACTCCATTTTATGATTTAACCAAGCTTTATAATCTAAAACAACTATTTGTTCATTTTCAATAAAGGCAATTTCATGTTCTTTTTTTTGTGCTATTTTAGGTTTATCAGGTGCTTTAGCAAGATAGTCAAAAATACGAATCTGAGGACTATTAAATTCAAAAGCAAATATAAAAGCATCTTTATTGCTTTGAAAACCAGCGTGGGGTATACCATCTAATGTCCCTAAAACAAATATGTTTTTTTTTGCATAAATGTAAGCATCTCTATTAACATTGCCCATAATAATCAAATTATCATCCGATTCTAACGTTTGGCCACTTCTTAAATTTCCTTTAAAAACAACAGAGTTGGGATGTTTAATAATTTCCGATAGAATCGGCACATCTAGGGTATTTTCCATTTTTGTGTTGTCAACAAATATAGCGCTTATGTGTAAATTGTATTTTTTAACATAATCGATAATAAAACTAACATCTCTTTTATTGTCTAACTTTATCGTAAGTATTGAATTTTTAAATAAGTCAATATTTTTTATTAAGCGGTTTTCAATGAATTCAATAATGCCATGATCTGAAACTTTATCGTCAATTTGAATTTCGTACCCTAAATAGTTTCTACCTTTTATTGATAAACCATCCATACGATATTATAAATATCACAAAAAAATAATATTTGCAAGAATTATTGAAAATTTCAAACTATTTCAGTATACTTTGCTTCTGTGGTGAAAATAGTCATTTACTTGTTCGGTTTTACACTGTCTTTTATAGAATTGATTTTGTCATTCTATAATAAAAGCTTATGTGATGCATATTCTTGCAAGTTAGTTGCAAGCTACGTAAGATATGGCGAATATACATTAATATTAATAGGCGTTTTTGTTTTTTTATTTTTAATTATGCTCGAGTTGTCGAGATTTAAGCTTAAAGAATACTTTATTGAGGCAATTTTAACAGCAGCATTTTCTGTAGAAGGTCTACTGCTTGCTTTTCAAATTTTCTCGCTTAGAACTATTTGTTATTTTTGCTTTTCAATATTTTTGATTTTTTTTATTTCTGTGCTTTTGCGCTTATTAGAAAAGCGCTACTCTATGTTTTTTGCTGTTTTTTGTTTTTTAAGTGTATTTGGAATAGGCTTTTTTATTATGCCAAACTTGTCTCCTTTAAAAAAAGGATATGATTTATTTTATTCAAAAACTTGCCCTCACTGTGAAAATACGATAGCTTTTCTTAAAAATTCACATATAAATGTTAATTTGTATGATGCCAATGAATATAAGAATTTTTTAAATAACATTAATATAAACCAGATACCTATACTTTTTGTAAACAATGATGAAAAAAAAGAATTTATTGTTGGACAAGAAAATATTGAAAATTACTTTAAAATTAGCGCTTTCAAACAGAATTATAGCATATTTAACCAAAATCAGACTTGCATAATTGGAGATAATTGCACTAAATGAAAAAAATTTTAATTATTCAAACAGCTTTTTTAGGTGATGCAATACTTAGTGTACCTATTGCAGATTCAATAAAAAATAAATACAAGGATGCAGAAGTATTTGTTCTTACGATTCCACAAAACAAAGATGTTTACACGCTTAATCCAAATATAGATGAGATTATTTTATATGATAAGCATGGTTTAGAAAATAGTATATTTAGTATGATAAAAAAAATTAAACTTTTAAAAAGCATTGGCCTTGACTGCATAATTACCTCTCATCCAAGTGCCAGAACAGCAATTATTAGCTACTTTAGCACATCTAAATGTCGTATTGCGCCATCAAGTGTTTCTCTAAGTTTTTTATATACAAATACAATCAGTGTGGAATCTATGCCGCATCAAATTGACAAAAACCTTGCATTGCTAAAGTTATTAGAGTTTGAGGAAAAGGATTTGGTTAGAAAAATAAATTTGTTTTTTTCAAAAGATGATGAAAAGCTTATAAATGGCGTTTTAGAAGCTTATTCTATTGATCACACAAAAAAGATTGTTGTTATTAACCCTGTTTCAGCATGGCCAACAAAGAGGTGGCCAAAAGAATATTACAAGGAACTGGCTTTTATGCTCGAACAAAACGGGTATTTGATAGTATTGGTTGGTACTCAAAAAGATATTAATATCGGGGAATATATAAAAAATAATAAAAAAAATATTGTTAATTTAATGGGTCAAACAACCTTAAAAGAACTTTTTGCTGTAATCTCAAAAGCAAATTTGCTTATTTCAAACGATTCGGCACCTGTACACATTGCATCTGCTTTTAATATCCCAACGATTGAAATATATGGCCCAACATTGCCAGAATTTGGTTTTTATCCTTTAAGCGAAAAAAAAGCAATCTTTGAGATAAAAGATTTAGATTGCAGACCTTGTGGTACACACGGAGGAAATTCTTGTAAGAAATCCCACTTTGATTGTATGATGCGTATAAATCCTCACGAAGTATTTAAAACAGCTATAGAGTTTTTGGAATGAACTTTTGCGTTATTCGCTTAAGCTCGCTTGGGGACATTGTTTTAACAACAGCTTTTGTTGTAGAATTGAAAAAGAAATACCCGGATGGTAAAATCTTTTATATAACAAAAGAAGCTTTTATTGATTTATTTAAAAATGTAGATTTTATTGATAAAGTACTGGATTTTAAACAAATAAATTGTCTAAAGCACATAAAATTTGATGCAATATATGATTTGCAGGTTAATCTTAGAAGTTTTTTGATATCAAACAAACTAAAAGGCAAAGTATATAGGGCACCAAAACACAGGTTGTATAGATTGAAAGTCTTGTACAAATCGCGTTTTCCATTTAATTTTATTAAAGACAAAAAACAAAAAGATATTATAGAAGATTATTTAAGCCTTATTGGCAAAAAAGAAGGTTATCCGAAACTAACTTGCAAAAAACAAAAAAATAAGGAATTAGTAATTGGTATAGCGCCTTTTTCTTCATGGAAAAACAAAATATGGCCAAAACAAAATTTTATAGAACTGATTGAACTTTTAGATGTTGCTTTTATAAAAAAAACTTTTTTTATTTTTGGCTCAAAACAGGAAGAAATTTTATCAAAGGATTTCGATAAACTCCCATATAATATAAAAAATTATACTGGGGTTTTGTCTTTAGGTGAGCTTGTTGAAAAAATTGGCGCGTGCGATGTTTTTATTACAAATGATTCAGGTTTGATGCATATTGCAAGTGCATGCAATGTGCCAATTGTTGCTATTTTTGGTCCAACTGTAAAAGAATTCGGGTTTTATCCACGAACTAAATCTGTTATAATAGAAAAACAGCTTCATTGCAGACCGTGTCACCTGCATGGGGGCAATGTTTGCAAAGAAGGTCATTTTAGATGCATGAAAGACATTCATCCACAAGAGGTTTTTTTAGCTGTTAAAAGTTTATTGGAGGAAAGTAATGTTTAGTGTACCAGTATTATTATATCATCATATAAATTATGATAATGATGTTTTATCTATTAGCCCAGAAGTATTTGAAGAACACTTGAAATATTTAAAACAGGAAGGCTATGCAAGTATAGACGATGAAGAACTGGCTCAATATATGATTGAAGGCAAAAAAGATTGGCAAAAGGCTGTTGTTATAACATTTGATGATGGGTATTTAGATACCTGGGTGTGGGCATATCCTTTACTCAAAAAATATGGTTTTAAAGCCTTGCTTTTTTTGGTTACATGGAATGTAGAAGAAGAAGAATCATTGGGATTTAATTTAGATGATGTTTATGCTGGCAAAATTCAAATGGATAAACTACCAAAGTGTGAAGCGCAATATGCTATAATTGATGGTTTTAAACACAAAGTAGAAAGCAAGCTATGCTGGAGCGAAGTGCGTTTTATGGATAAAAGCGGAATAATAAAAGTTTTGCCACATTCTAAAATGCATCAAAAGGTGTATGCAAGTGATAAAATCGTTGGCTACAATAGACCAAGAGAAAAACTATCATATTTTGGGGATGTAGCTGGTGATAAAAGGTATGGAACACTTGATTTTGATAGAAAGCCTGAGTTTGCTTACAATGAATTTATTCCTGACAAAGAATTAAACGATATGCTCCATAAGCATGTTTTGGATAATGGTTATCTGGATTTTTTTAAAAAAGAAAACTACAAAGGAGAACTTGACAAGATTGTTGAAAATTATAGACAAGAAAAAGGTTCAATTGGTATATTTGAAACAGACGAACAAAGATACATTAGGGTTTTGAGAGAATTAAAACTTGCAAAAGGTGAACTTGAAACAGAGATTAAAAGAAAAACATACTCTTTTGCATGGCCATGGGGTGCATACGATGAGATTAGTATAAAAGCAGCAAAAGAGGCTGGGTTTAAATATTTGTTTACAACCAAGGTAGGAGCGAATATAATCGGATCTAATGTACTTGAGATAAAGAGGTTCAGGATCTGGAAATCTGATTTGAGCTGGTTTAAAACACGTTTACAGATGTATTCTAATCCTCTTTTAGCTAAAGTTTACTCTTACTTAAAAAAATAGTTTTTTATTGACATATTATACTTTTTATATATACTACTATTAAATATAAGCTAATTAAAAAAGGGGGTTTTTATGAAAGAAGAGTTATCAGAGTTTTTAAAACTTAGGGACTTTGTTTTAAGGGGACCCGATTACAATACATGCAAAAAAGAGTTTAAATGGCCACATTTGGTTAAATTCAATTGGGCATTAGACTATTTTGATTATATTGCAAAAGATAATAACGATCTGGCACTAATTTGTGCAGATGAAAATGGTTTAGAAAAAAAAGTTACATTTGATGAGATGAGGAGACATTCTAATCAAGCTGCAAATTTTTTTAAGGATTTAGGTTTGCAAAAAGGCGATAGAGCCATGATTATGATGGAAAACTCGGTGTATTTGTATGAAATTTTACTTGGTTTGATGAAAGCAGGTGGTGTAATAATTCCAGCTGCTACAATGTTGCCCCCTGAAGATGTAGCAGATAGAATCAAATCAGCAAATATAAAGTTTTTATTCGTTAACAGTGAATATGTAGATAAGGTAATGAAAGCAAAGGAAGCATTATTTGATTTGGTCGCTCGAATAAATGTTGGAGATCCATTGGATACGATTTTGGAAGAAGATTCGGATAAAGTACCACTTTGGTTTAATTACAAAGAAGTAGATAAGTACAAAGATGAATACGTACCTACATTTATAACATACTCTACAGATGAAATGTATTCTTTTTTTACTTCCGGAACAACTGCAAAACCAAAGCTAGTTATGCATTCTCATCATTATCCGGTTGGCCACTTAACAACCACTTACTGGATTGGTTGCAAAAAAGGCGATATTCATTACAATATTAGCGCACCAGGTTGGGCAAAACATGCATGGAGTAGCTTTTATGCACCATGGAATGCTCAAAGCACAATTTTTACTTATCGATACAAGCAGTTTAATGCAAAAAAAGTTTTATCAGCAATAGAAAAATATAAAGTAACAACACTTTGTGCGCCACTGAGTGTTTGGAAATTGTTTTTAATTGAAGATTTAAGTCAATATAAATTTTCTCTAAAGCAGCTTGTAAGCGCAGGAGAGCCGCTAAACCCAGAAATAACAAAAAAAGTAAAAGAAAAAGTAAATATTGATTTAAGAGAAGGTTATGGTCAAACAGAAAGTACTGCTATGGTAGGGAATTTTATTGGTGAGCCTATAAAAGAAGGTTCTATGGGTAAAACCGCACCAGGCTATGAGCTTTTTGCATTAAATGAATTTCTTGATCCAGCCAAGTCAAGAGAAGATGGTCAGCTTGCCGTTAAAATTTATCCTGTAAAACCACTTGGTTTATTGACGGCTTTAGGTGATCCAGAAAAGAATGCGGCAATTTTTAAAGGTGGTTATTATTTAACTGGTGATGTAGCTTCTATTGATAAAGATGGTTATTTTTATTTTGTTGGCAGAGCAGATGATGTATTCAAGAGTCTTGATTACAGAATAAGTCCTTTTGAAGTAGAAAGCGAGATTATGGTTCATCATGCAGTTTTAGAAGTAGGTGTTATACCAACTGTAGATGAAAAAGATAGGATTATACCAAAAGCATTTATAGTGTTGAAACCCGATTATATAGCTTCAAAAGAAATGGCATTAGATATTTTTAGGTTTATAAGAGATCATATGGCACCATATAAAAGGCCAAGGGTAATTGAGTTTATGAGCGCATTTCCAAAAACAATAAGTGCTAAAGTTATGAGAAAAGATTTAAAAGCCTATGATCAAGAATTAAGAAAAAAAGGCATAAGAGGTGAATTTGAATTTAAAGAATCAGATTTTGCAGATGAATTGAATATTAAAAGAAGCTAATTTTTCCAGCTTTTAATTGAAAATATTTTGTAAATATTGTAAAATACAAAAACGGGAGAGTGTATGGATGAAAAAAAATTGGAGTCGTTAAAAGTTGCCATATCAAGTATTGAAAAACGTTTTGGCAAAGGTTCATTGATGAAACTTGGCGAACACGAAGCAGTTAAAATAGATGTAATACCAACAGGCTCGCTATCTATTGATTACGCAATAGGTGTGTGTGGAATACCAAGAGGTAGAATAACAGAAATTTATGGACCGGAATCAAGTGGTAAAACTACACTTGCTCTACACTGTGTTGCGAATGCTCAAAAAGAAGGCGGCATTGCTGCGTTTGTAGATGCAGAACATGCTTTGGATGTCGAGTACGCGAAAAATTTAGGCGTAGATGTTGACAATCTTTTAATTAGTCAGCCTGATTCTGGAGAACAGGCACTTGAGATCATTGATACGCTAGTTAGAAGCAATGCAGTAGATATTATCGTACTTGATTCTGTTGCAGCTCTTGTGCCACAAGCTGAAATTGAAGGAGATATGGGGGATGCCCATATGGGTTTGCAGGCTAGACTGATGAGTCAAGCGTTGAGAAAACTAACAGGTGCTATAAGCAAGACGAATACGGCCATAATTTTCTTAAATCAAATAAGAAGCAAAATTGGTGTTATGTTTGGCAATCCAGAAACAACAACTGGTGGCAATGCGCTAAAATTTTACGCTTCAGTTAGAATTGACATAAGGAAAATTAATAATATTAAACAAGGACAGGATATTATTGGCAATCGTACTAAAGTTAAAATTGTTAAAAACAAAGTAGCACCGCCATTCAAAGAGGCAGAAGTTGATATCATATACGGCAAAGGTATAGATTATATTGGAGATGCACTTGATTTAGCTGTTAATCATGAAATCGTAGAAAAGAGCGGATCCTGGTTTGCCTATCAAAATCAGCGTTTAGGTCAAGGCAGAGACAATGCAAGGGATTTTCTAAAAGAAAATCCTGATTTACTAAATAATCTTATAGACGAAATCAAAACAAAATTAAATTGTTTTACGCAAAAAAAAGAAGATGTTGCAGATTAAAGAAGTTTTAAAAGATGCTATAGAGAATAAAGCATCCGATATTCATTTGAAAGTAGGTACGAAACCAAAATATAGAATAGCTGGTGATATTCAGGAAAGTAATTTTGATATAATTTCTGCAAATGATTTCGAATCTATTTTGGATACACTTGATTTAACAAGTTACCAAATGGATAAACTAATAAAAAACAGACAAATTGATATAGGATATGGTTTGGAAGGTATTGGTAGATTCAGGGTGAATGTGTTTTATCAACGCGGCTCTTATGCTGCTGTATTTAGATTTTTACCATATAAGATACCAACACTTGAAGAATTAGGTTTACCAGATGTTGTAAGAGAGATTGCTCTAAAGCCCAGAGGTTTGGTTTTAATTACTGGTGTAACAGGTAGTGGAAAATCCACTACGCTTGCTTCTATGATCGAGTCAATAAATGAGCAAAAATCAAAAAATATTATTACGATAGAAGATCCAATTGAGTATATCTTTAACGATAAAAAAAGTATTGTTGTCCAAAGACAGGTAGGTTTTGACTGTACTGATTTTGTGTGGGGATTAAGGGGAGCTTTAAGGGAAGACCCAGATGTAATTATGGTTGGAGAAATGCGAGATAGCGAAACTATTAAAATTGCACTTGAAGCTGCAGAAACTGGACATTTGGTTTTATCAACACTTCATACATTAAATGCTACAGAAACTGTAAATAGAATTGTGTCAACATTTGATTATAAAGATCAAAAACAAATTAGAAGTCAGCTATCAAATGTTATTGAAGCAGTGATTTCTCAAAGGTTGATAAAAAGCACATCAAAAGAAAGGTCAAGGGTTGTTGCTACAGAAATACTTTTGGGTACAGATTTTGTTAGACAGGCTATATTAGACCCACAAAAAAGCTCTGATTTATCTAAAGCATTAATTTTAGGCACTAACGGAATGCGCACATTTGATTTTTCTTTAATGGAACTTTACAATGAAGGATTGATTAGCATTGAGAGTGCTTTGGAGTTTGCCAATAATCCGAATGACCTCTCTTTGAAGTTTAAAGGCATTTATTAGTGGAAGGCTTAGACTACGCATTTAACTTGATATCAAAAAAGCGATATACTTCAAAAGGACTGCAGGAAAAACTTGAAAAAAAAGGCTTTGCTCCAGAGCCCATTATTAATAGATTAAAAGAGCTTAATTATCTAAATGACTTAGAATATGCCATAGATTATAAAAATAAAAAACAAAACGAAGGCTATGGCAAATACAAGATTTTATTTCAGCTAAAAAATAAGGGCATAAGCGAAGATATTTTAAATAATTTGGAATTTTCAAATAACAGATTAGAAGAAATTTTTTTAAGTAAGATTCAAAAAATAAAGGATAATAAAAAACAGAAAATATACACATTTTTAATAAATAGAGGCTTTGATAGTAGTGACATTAAAAATTTAATCTATAAATATGAGGATAAATTATGAACTCAAAAATCGTAAGAGAAACTTTTTTAAATTACTTTGAAAAGAACTCTCATACAAGAGTAAAAAGCTCATCGTTGGTGCCACAAGACGATCCAACTTTATTATTTACAAATGCAGGTATGGTGCAATTTAAAAACGTTTTCTTAGGTAATGAAAAAAGAGACTATAAGCGTGCATGTTCTTCTCAAAAATGTGTAAGAGCTGGTGGTAAGCACAATGATTTAGAAAATGTAGGCTACACCGCAAGACATCATACTTTTTTTGAGATGCTGGGTAATTTTTCATTCGGTGACTATTTTAAAAAAGAAGCTATACATTATGCATGGGATTTAGTTACAAATGTTTATGGTTTACCCAAAGAAAAGCTTTGGATTACAATTTTTAAAGAAGATGATGAAGCTTTTGAAATATGGCACAAACAAGAAGGTGTTGATGCGTCTCGCATCGTTAGAATGGGTGAAAAAGATAACTTCTGGTCAATGGGTGATACAGGACCATGCGGACCATGTTCTGAAATCCATATAGATCAAGGCGAAAATGTAGGCTGCAGACGTCCTGAATGCTCTATAGAATGCGATTGTGATAGGTTTTTAGAGATATGGAATTTAGTTTTTATGCAATTTAATAGGTCAATAGATGGCAAACTCACGCCACTTCCAAAGCCAAGCATAGATACAGGGTTGGGTCTTGAGCGAGTAAGCGCTGTTTTAGAAGGAGTTTACAGTAATTTTGACACCGATTTATTTTTGCCTATTATAAATGATATTTGTGATTATTTTTCTCTAGAATACAAAAAAAATCAAAATGTCGATGTAGCGCTAAGGGTTATTGCAGATCATTTAAGGGCAATTGATTTTTTGATATCAGATGGTGTTTTACCTGATAAAGAGGGTAGAGGATATGTTTTGCGAAAGATTATAAGAAGGGCAATGAGGTATGGCACAAAAATAGGCTCAAAGGATCCTTTTTTGTTTACGTTGGTTGGTAGTGTAAATCAGTCTTTGGGTGATGTTTATCCTGAAATTGTCCAGAATGAAGCATTTGTTAAAAATATTGTTAAACAAGAAGAAGAGCAATTTTTAACGACATTAGAGGATGGTTTAGCAATTTTTGATAAGCTTGTTGACAAAGCAAATAATATTTTAGATGGACAAAAAGCATTTAAATTATATGATACTTATGGCTTTCCAATTGATTTAACGCTTGATATTGCCAAAGAACAGCATATTTTTGTTGACGTGGAAGATTTTTATAAGCATCTGGAGTTGCAAAGACAAAGATCAAAAGCGAGTTATAACGTTAGTATTGATTTAAAAGATACTTTGGCTATAGCATTAAAAGCATTAAATCAAACAGAATTTGTGGGTTATAATGAATATGAAACGCAGGGCTTATTATTAGCTATACTTGACATGGATTTAAAAAATATAAATGTTATCAAAGAGGGTGAGAGCGCGTATTTTGTTTTTGATAGAACACCATTTTATGCAACAAGCGGAGGTCAGGCAGCTGATAGTGGTTTAATTATCTCTGATAATGGTAAATCCTACGTGAAAGATGTTTTTAAACATGTAGATAAATATATTGTGCATAAAGTTGAAATTTTAGAAGGTGAGTTTAAAAAGGGCGATACATATACGTTGAGTATTAATACAGCGCGCAGAAAAGATACAGCCAGACATCACAGCGCTGTACATTTGTTAGACGCAGCATTAATAAAAAGACTTGGCAATCATATAAAACAAGCTGGTTCTTTGGTAGAGTACAATAGACTTAGATTTGACTTTACACATAATTCAAAACTAACAAACGATGAAATTAAAGACATAGAAATAATAGTAAATGGTTGGATACAAGAAGCTTATATGGCAAAAACTACTATAATGAATGTAAAAGAAGCTATTGAATCTGGAGCTATTGCATTGTTTAGTGAAAAATACGATGAGTTTGTGCGTGTTGTTGAAATGGGTAGCGTTAGTAAAGAGTTATGCGGTGGCACTCATGTAAAAAATACTGGTGAAATAGGTTTTTTTAAAATTATCTCAGAAGAGGCTCTATCAAAAGGTGTTAGAAGAATTGAGGCAAAAGTAGGTATGTATGCGTATGATTATGTATCAAAGTTAGAAAAAACTTTAGGTTATGTGTTAAAAGAATTATCAACAAATATTGATGAGTTACCTAAGAAAATTACAGATTTAAAGCATCCTGCAAAAGAATCTACTAAATCTTTTAACTTTGTATACAATCAGTCAAAAATAAAAAAGATTAATAATTGCAATTTTTATATTGATTTTGTCGATGGTGATATTGAAACGCTTAAAAAGTATGGTGATAAAATAAAAAATAATGTTAAAGATGTTGTTGTGGTTTTGTATGGAAAATTTGGAGATAAGGTTTATATTGTATGTATGATTGGTGGGATTTGCGCTAATTATTTTAAAGCTAACGAAATCATTAATAAGATTTGCAATAGGTTTGGGGCAAAAGGCGGCGGAAGGGAGCTTTATGCACAAGCAGGTGTAAATTTTGATAACCTTGATGATAAAATAATCTATGAAGAATTACTCTATAGTGTATAGGGAGGACAAATGCTAAAAGATTTATTTTATGCTGGCGTAGGTTTGGTTTATAATATAAATCAGAAAATTACAAAAACAATTGAAGATGGCAAAAGCATATTAAAAGAGAAAAATGTAGGCGAGTATATTAGTTCTGAAGTAACAAAAAAGAAAGAAGATATTGATAAAGTAATATCAGAATCGTTGAATGAATTTTTCTCAAAAATTGGAATAGCAACAAAAGATGACATAGAAAAATTAAGACAGGAGCTTAAAAACTTTAAACATGAATAGAAAGCCTGCTGTTGCTGGGTATTTTTACCCAGCAGACAAGATTGAGCTTGTTGAGTATCTAAATAGTGTAATTGATTATAAACCTCAATATAAACCGAAAGCTATGATTGTGCCTCATGCTGGTTATGTGTATAGTGGCTATATTGCAGCAAAAGCATATAGTATTATTGAACCGTATGACATTTATGTTGTTTTGGGACCAAACCATACTGGGTTTGGTGATTCTATATCTGTATTTGACGGCATATATGAAACACCTCTTGGTAAATTAAATTTGTGCGAGTCAATCATTGGAGAAATCACAAATAACTCTTTAGTAAAAAAAGATAGTTTAGCTCATATAAAAGAGCATAGCATTGAGGTTCAGTTACCATTTGTACAATTTACAAATAAAAATAATTTTTGTATTGTGCCTATTGTTGTTGGCATAGCTGATTGGGATATAATGGCAGAATTTGGACACTTGCTTGCAAATGCATTAAAGTCAAAAGATGCTTTAATTATTGTGAGCAGCGATTTTAATCATTATGAAGATCAAAAAACAACCATTTATAAAGATAATTTAGCGATAGAAAAAATTCTTTCTCTATCTGAAAATGAATTTGCAAATACTATTGAAAAATACGATATTTCAATGTGTGGTGCCAATATTTCGTATGCAGCGCTTGTAGCAAGCAAGGAGCTTGGTGCTAAAAATGCTAAGTTAATTGAGCATAAAACGAGTTTTGATGTTAATGGACAGATGGATCAGACTGTAGGATATGCAAGTATTATAATTCAATGAGGTCAAAAATCTATAAAGTGCTTCGGCAATATCCATTTGCTTTTGTTTTAAGCGGGATCTTAAGTGTTTATTTTTTTCTTTCAAACAGTTATTTACTGATTTTTAGCCTTATCG
>NZ_JBMFGQ010000020.1:0-30751 GCF_049977265.1 Desulfurella sp.
CTATCACCTAAAATTAAAAGAAGCATTGAAAATACAAATAAATTTAGGTAGGTAAAATATCTTGCATATCCAGGATCGCCTTTCATGTAGCCATTTGAGTAAATGTGAATCATCCAGGAAACAAATGTCACAACAAACAGCATTACTGTAGATAGTGAATCGACCCTTAACCCAAAAGGAACACTAAACTTACCCAGCGGCATCCATGTAAAGTACACAAAATCGTAAATATTACCCAAAATTACCTGCCATATTGGGTAAACCGCACTTAAAAAGCTCAAACCCAAAGCACTTGCCGCAATTACGCCAGCATAATTTTTAGTCCATTTGCCAAATAGACCATTGATTAAAAAACCAATTAGAGGCCAGATAATAATTAGCAACACCAACGTTTTCATATCTTTCCCCTTTTACTTTCTAAGTGTAGTAAAATCATTTATATCTACACTTTTCTTATTTTTATACATCATAGCCACTATAGCCAGGCCCACGGCCGTTTCGCTTGCTGCCACTGCTGCTACAAACAAAAACATCACTTGCCCAGAAATATTTCCGATATAGTAAGACATTACAATCAATGTCATGCCAGCACCGTTTATCATTAATTCCAAAGACATCAAGACAATTAAAAAATTCCTTCTAATCATTGCCCCTGTTGCACCTATGGCAAAGAGCAATATACTAACGAACATATACGCAGCAAACATTTTGCCTCCTAAATATCCTTCTTTGTAAGCGCAACTGCACCAAATAATGCAATTAAAAGTACAATTGCGGTTATCTCAAAAGGCAACAAATAAGATTTAAATAACACATCGCTTATTGCTTTGATATTGTTGCCCGCAATTGATAGATTTTTGCCAGCAAGTGTTGTGTTGATTCTAAGCTTGCTTGCTATAACTATAAAATCTAACAAAATACCAAGCCCAAATAATGCGCCAAAGTAGGCTTGATTATTAAATCTTTTAAGGCTTGCAATGGTTAACTTATCCATTGTATACATGGCTATTACTATCATTACAGTAATAGCACCAGCGTAAACAATTAATTGAAGCATTGCAATAAATACTGCATCTAGCATGACAAAAATACCAGCAGAACCAATAAAAGACAACACCATCCACATTGCGGCTCTAAATGGATTTTTTGTCACAATTATTCCAAAACCACCACCTACTGCCATTACTGCTAAAATTGCAAAAACTACAATTTCTACAATCATAACTCACCTTCTTTTTTCTGCAGCTTATTGCTGTACTCTAAACCAACTTTTATTAAATCCTCTTTTGTAAAAATAAATTTTTCTCTGTCGTAACCAGAAAGCTCGTACTTGTCACTCATAGAAATTGCAAGCTCTGGACAAACCTCAACACAAAACCCACAAAAGCAGCATCTGCCTAAATCTATGTTGTAAATTTCAGGGCTTTTTGTATGATCTTTATTTTCTGTAGGTATTATTTCTATACATTTAGATGGACATACTTCCTCGCAAAGTCCGCAATCTATACATTTAATTTTTTGACTATCTTCTGATAAGTTAAGTGAATGCAACCATCTACCTCGCTCTGGCACATTTAGTCTTTGTGTTGGATACTGGCACGTTACTGCATGCGTAAATAGATACTTTAATGTAACACTTAAACCTTTTCTTAAATCATTAAACAACATACCAACCTCCCTAAATTATAGGCATATGCACTATCAGTGCAAAGCCTGTCCACAGGATATTTAATACTAAAAGAGGCAGTAGTTTTTTCCATGCTATATCCATTAACTGGTCATACCTATAGCGAGGAAATGTTCCCCAAAACCATGTGAACATAAATATAAATAACAGTACTTTAAGCCAATACCAAATAAACCCAGGCAGTATAGCAGGACCACTCCAACCACCTAAAAACACTATTGCTGCTAAAGCTGATACCACAAATATTGTCACATACTGTCCAAAAAAGAACATAGCCATTTTAAGTCCAGTAAATTCTGTATTAAAACCAGCAACGAGTTCATTTTCTGCTTCTGGTAAGTCAAAAGGCACCCTTGAGGCAGAGGCCACCATTGCAATTACAAATGCCACAAATGCAAAGGGTTGATAAAAGACCAACCATAAATGTTGTTGTTGAAATACAACAAATTCCGTCAAATTAAGCGATTGTACCATCAGTATAGGGTTTAATAGGGCTAGTGCAAGTATTATTTCATAACTTACAACCTGTGCAATTTCGCGCTGCGCTCCTATAAATGAATATTTGTTGCCACCAGATGATATACCTGCAAGAATAACACCAAAGCTTGATAAACCCATCATTGCCAAAATGAATAATAAATCTATATTGGAGTGAAACACACTAAAATAAAATGTTGTGCCATTTGAAAGCTCAATTGGTGGAAAAAACGGTATAGCAGCCGCAGCAGCAAAAGGAAACGTAGGTGCCAATATTGGCGCTAACCAAAATAATGGCTTATCAGCCTTCGTTGGTATAACATCCTCTTTAAAAAAACTCTTTACTGTATCTGCCAAAGGTTGAAGTAAACCATACGGCCCAACCCTTTTTGGCCCAATACGTTGCTGCATGTGACCAATAACTTTTCTTTCATACCAGGTCGCATACATAACATATACGCTTAAAATTGCTACCAGGACGAGTAATTTAACAACACCTATTATTACTTCAATCATTTCAAGCCCCCTTCAGCCTTGGTTAAACCTACTAATGCTACATTATTAAAACTGCCTGTAATATTATAAAGATTAACATTTTCAAACCAAATCGGTGCGCTAAGTGTATTTTTTGGCATCTTTTCATCGATCTGGACTGTCAAGATTACCGAGCCGTTTACGCCAGAGATTTGCGCATTATCTTTTTCTTGTAGGTTTAAACTTGACGCATCTTCTGGATTGATATGCAAAATAGAATCGCTTTGTGCCAGCTTTGCTCCTTCGCCGAAGCCCGAATAGATAGCAGTTCTAAACTTAGAGTAATTTGCAATAAAGCTAAATGTGCCGTTACCTTCGATATTACATTCTGTATTAGTAGGATAAATTTGATCAGATGGACCATTCAGGCAAATTTTTTTGTCTTTAATTTCTAATTTTGCACTAGATAAATTGTATCCTAAGCTTGTTGATAATTTAAATAAAAACTCCCATGCAGGTCCTACTACAGATTCTATGCCTTTATTGATTTTATTTAAAGATCCTTCTGCATTAATAAAAGTACCATTTTGGCTTGTAAAAAAAGGTACTGGGATAATTGCATTTGCAATCATGGATGTCTTGCTTTCAAAAGTATCAAACAATACGATATTTTTTATATTATCCCTTATAATTTTAGCATCATCATCACTCAAAAAACTATAAAGATCGGCATTTAATAGCAAAAGCGTTTCAATTTTACCTGATTTTGCAAAATCTAGAAGCTTGTTAATACTGAAATCTTTTGATAAGCCATATCCGTTGTATAAATCACCAAACGCATTGTTGTATTTACTAGATGCAAAAACTTTTATTTTATCTTTTAGCAACAAAGCAATATTCGAAACAGCTTTAGAAATTTCTTCGCCACTTGAGCTCTCAAGGCCTTCTTGACAAACAATAAACGCTATGCTTTGAGCTTTTTTTATCTCCTCTAAAAGCGCAGTTAAATCATAATCTTCGCTTTTAATGTCTTGTATATTATCTAAACCATCCAAATTTGTGCCAAAACCTTCTGATTTGAGTGCACTGGTTAAAATATTCAAAAATTCCAATTCTTTGCCTGGTTTGTATCTAAATGGCATTGTTCCCAGTGTATCAATTTTTGTATCCTTCCAATAGACACTTGCTACTTTGGCAGTTTTAAGTAGTTTTGATCCTTTTGTAATCGCCCAGTCAATACGAGGCATCTCGTTTGCGATATCACCGCCAAAACATATTATCAAACTAGAATTGGAGATTTCTGAAAAGCTATAGAGTTTATTTACGCTTTGTGGTAGATATTTATAAAGTTTCCCAATATGCGTTGAAGATAGGCTATCAATATTATCGTTTGATAACGTATTGTTAAAAAACATTTTAAAAGCACGACTATCTTCTACAGTTTCGCGACTACCGCTGATGCCAAAAATCTTCTCTTTCGGATTATTTTTTAGCAATTGAGATAATTCTAATATCATGTTTTCTTGGCTAACTAATTTCGTATTAAAA
The DNA here is from genome assembly GCF_049977265.1 of Desulfurella sp. GTDB lineage: Bacteria > Campylobacterota_A > Desulfurellia > Desulfurellales > Desulfurellaceae > Desulfurella. The sequence continues at coordinate 4,187 of NZ_JBMFGQ010000020.1, forward strand.
GCATAATCGTTAATTAAGCGTTCTGATTTGCTTGCTGAATAGTTAAACCTTCCTAAATTACACAGGTTTGCCATATTTGGCGTGTATTCTTCGCTTGTTACCCGTAATATTTCGTTATTTTTGACATTCAAATCCATCTGGCATCCGGACGAGCAAAAACCGCAAGTTGTAGGAATTTTTTTCATCTCCCATGCTCTGGCTTTGTATTTAAACAACTTGCTAGACATTGCGCCTGTTGGGCAAACACTTACACATTGACCACAAAACTCGCAATCGAGAGGTTTACCATCTTTTGTGTCTATCTCTTTTCTGTCGCCTTCTTTTTTAACCAACGCCAAAATACCAAAATTGACCACTTTATCGCATACTGCAACACATCTTCTACATTGAATACATAAGTTCGCATCATGATGAATAATCTTCCATTCATAGTGTATTGTGCCTTGAGGTATGCTAAGCGGATCTGTTTTGGCTTCTTTTGGGTTTTCGGTTATATTAAACTCATAATTTATGTTTTGAAGCTCACACTCACCGCTTTTATCACAAACGCCACACTGAAGTGGGTGAAATGTGTCCCATTCGTAAATTACTTCTCTTCTTAATTGGTCTAGTGTTTGAGAGTTGGTTGTTACTTCCATACCGTCTTTTACTTTCGCAGCGCATGATAGCATAGGTTTTTTCATACCAGCGATTTCAACAGCACAAATCCTACAAGCGCCAATTGCTCCAAATCTATCCGAATAGCAAATAGCTGGTATATATATTCCATTTACTCTTGCTGCCTGTAAAATGCTTAGATCACTACTTACTTCAAATTCTTTACCATCTATTTTGATTTTTACATTCTTTTCCATAATCCACCTCTACCTATCACATTCGCCAAATACAAAATCCAAACTCCCGATTACCGATATAATATCCGCAATATAATGCCCCTTTAACATAACTGGCATAGCACTCAAATTAATAAATGATGGAGAACGAATTTTCATCCTATAAGGTACACCTTCGCCATTTGAGTAAATGTAAAAGCCTAGTTCGCCTTTAGGATTTTCGGCACCAAAATAAATTTCTCCAACAGGGGCTTTTATGCCTTGCACCACTTTAACAAAATGTTTCATAAGTGAGTAATTTTTTCTCATTAAATCTTCTTTTGGATCCCAGACATATGGGCTATCTTTCATCATTACAGGTCCATCTGGAATTTTTTCTATACATTGCTCCAAAATTCTGTTAGATTGAACCATTTCATCCATACGCACAAGGTATCTATCGTATACATCACAATTATGATACACAGGTATCTCAAAATTCAGTTCAGGATACACAGAATAAGGCATATCGCGCCTTAAATCCCAATCAATACTGGAACCTCTTGTGCAAGGGCCAGCTATACCCCAATTGATAGCGTCTTGTTTTGAAATATAGCCGATATTCTTGGTTCGCTTCAACCAGATTCTGTTTTTAGAAAGCAATGTATGATATTCTTTTACTTTTGAAGGAAAAAGTTTAACAAATTCTTTTAGCTTATCTAAAAAACCATCCGGTAAATCTCGAGCTACACCACCGATCCTTACGTAATTGTAAGTAAGCCTATTTCCACAAGCCATCTCGTACATGTCAAGAATATACTCTCTTTCCCTAAAACAGTATAAGAAAACTGTCATAGCACCAATATCCAAAGCATGGGTGGCAAGCCAAACTAAATGCGAAGCAATTCTGCCAAGTTCAGCCATAATTACACGAATGTATTCGGCTCTTTTTGGTATATCACTACTAATACCAAATAATTTTTCTACAGCCATTACATATGCAAAATTATTGTTCATTGAAGCTAAATAATCTAGCCTATCGGTAAATGGTGTAAATTGCTGATATGTCATATTTTCCGCAAATTTTTCAAAACCACGATGCAAATAGCCTACATCTGGATCAGATTCAATGATTCTTTCACCGTCAAGCTTTACAACAAATCTCAAAACACCGTGTGTAGATGGGTGCTGAGGACCCATATTTACTATAACTTCTCTCTCATTTTCTGGAACATAAGTTTTGTTCATGCTTTAGTCTCCTATTTTTGAGCTAGATTAAAAGGATTCCTTGTATGCCTTGGTTTTTTAATCTGGCCAAGCGGTAAATGCTTATCTAAATATGTATCGTCTTCTGGCCTGCCTTTTAGCGGATAATCCTTTCTGAGTGGGTAACCCGTCCAATCTTCTGGCATCAAAACCCTTCTTAGATCCGGGTGGTTTTTAAAGACTATGCCAAACATGTCATAAGCTTCCCTTTCGTCCCAAGTGGCGGATTTATAAATATCCACAACACTTTCTACTTCCTGGTTTTCTTTTATGTTGGTTTTAACGCGCATCTGGAGTTTATGCAACAAAGAACGTAGTTCATAAACAACTTGAAATCGTTGTTCTATTTCTACACCAAAGTCAATAGCGGTTACTAAAACTAAATATTCAAAATTTAGCTCATCGTGCAAATATTTTAAGCATTCGTGAGCAATTTCACAAGAAACAACTACACTATACTCGTCTCTAAACTCATTTATCTCTAAAACATCATCACCAAACTTGCCCTTAACCAATTCTGCTACCGAAGCACCATCCATATTATATACTCCTTGTTCTTTAAGTATTCATCGAGCCTTCTTTTTTAATTTTTTCTTGTAACTTCATTATACCATAGAGTAAACTTTCTGGTCTTGGCGGACATCCAGGCACATACACATCTACCGGTATAATTGTGTCAACGCCTTGCACAACACTGTATGAATCAAACATACCGCCAGTGTTTGCACAACTACCCATTGATATAACCCATTTGGGTCTTGGCATCTGGTCGTAAACCTTTCGTGCTGCTATTGCCATCTTTTTTGTAAGCGTACCTGCCACAATCATAACATCCGAGTGTCTAGGAGATGCCCTAAAAACTACACCAAACCTATCCAAGTCAAACCTTGACGCACCAGTTGCCATCATCTCAATAGCACAGCATGCCAAACCAAATGTAACAGGCCAAAAAGATGAATACCTACCCCAACTAACTAGCTTATCTAATTTTGTAGTAATCCAGGCATTCTCTATTCCCATACCAATGCTCCTTTTTTATACGCATAAATCCAACCAACAAAAACCATAACAATAAACAAACCCATCTCAATAACACCTAAAATACCCAATTCCTTAAAATATACCGCCCATGGATACATAAATATTGCCTCAATATCAAACAACGTAAACATAATAGCAATAATATAAAAACGAATATTGAAATAACGAAATTCGCTAACCATGGGTACACCACACTCATACAAATCATATTTTTCTTTATCGTACTCATGTGGCGCAAGGTATCTCGCAGCTATTACCATACCTGCAAAAATCAAAAACAGTAGCAATAAAGCTACAAATGCAATCAACCAATTAGTCATGCACCAAAACCTCCTTATTAGAAAGTTATAAATTCGTGGTGAATTTTATACTATCGTTTGCTTTGTGTCAATTGCAATATTTCATTTTTTTCTAACAATCTGTACTCGCCTGGCATCAAATCACCTAATTTAACGCCACCAATTGATATCCTTTTTAGTACTTGTATGTCTATATTAAATTTTTTAAAAAATCTTCTAATCACACGATTTCTACCCGAATCCATTGAAAGTTTTATCCATAGCTTATTTTCTGTAAACGCAATCAAAAGTGGCTTAAAAAATCCATCTTCAAGCGTTGTACCTTTTGAAAGAGCATCTAATGTGCTATTATCCAATTGCTTCTGCGTTTTAATGAGATATATTTTTTTGATTTTTGAAGATGGGTGAGCAACACTATTTGCAAATAAGCCATCGTTTGTAATAAATATTAAACCTTCCGATAAATAATCCAGTCTGCCAACAGTAAAAATCCTTACATCTAAATGATTAAAAAAATCGCCAATACATTGGTAATTATCATCCTTAAGACTTGATATTACAAAGGGTGGTTTATAAAAAGCAAAATACAGCCTACTTTCAAGTCTAACGGACTTACCTTTATACAAAACAACCGCACTTTTTGGATCTATATCTATAAAATCCTTTACAATTTTACCATTTACACTAATAAAGCCTGCTTTTATTAGTTCTTCGGTGTTTCGTCTTGAGCCTAAACCGCAAGCTGCTAAATATCTATTTAGTCTCATTCAATAAAGCTCACTAATGCTTTTGAACGTTTCGGATGTCTTAATTTTTTAATTGCTTTAGCTTCAATTTGTCGTACACGTTCGCGTGTCACGCCGAGCACTCTACCTACCTCTTCAAGTGTGTGATCAAAACCTGTTGATATGCCAAATCTCATGCGTAAAACCTTTTGTTCTCGTTCACTTAGAGTAGAAAGTACCGCTTCTATTTTTTCTGAAAGGTCAGATTCAATTACTGTATCGAGTGGTGATGCAGCGTTTTTATCTTCTATAAAATCCTCTAATCTTGTATCTTCTTCGTCGCCAATCGGCGTTTCAAGCGAGATAGGTTCTTTTACTATTTTTAAGATATTTTTAATCTTTTCAATTGGTACACCCAGGCTTTCTGATAATTCTTGAACGCTTGGCTCTTTGCCGTTTTCCTGAACTAAAAGCTTAGATGTTCTAACAATTTTATTTATGGTTTCTATCATATGCACTGGAATACGAATTGTTCTAGCTTGGTCTGCAATAGCACGCGAAATTGATTGTCTAATCCACCATGTTGCATATGTAGAAAATTTGAAGCCTCTTTTGTAGTCAAACTTGTCAACAGCTTTCATAAGACCAATATTGCCTTCCTGTATGAGGTCTAAAAAAGATAAACCTCTACTTAAATATTTTTTTGCTATCGAAACTACAAGTCTTAAGTTTGCCTTGATCATTCTTTGTTTTGCACTTTCAATGAGAAGCCTACTTTTTTCGAGTTCGTTTAATTGCTGAAATATTTTATCCTTTTCTTCTTCTGATTCTAGCTTGTAGGCTTTTTGTTTAAAATCCTCCATAATGTTACCAATGCAAATATCATTGAGAGAAATTTCTATCAAATTGTGCAAAATCTTATCTTTGTATTCTTGATTTTTCTCTTTTTTATAAGAAACAAGAGCTTCTCTAGTTTCTGAAAAAACAATTAAAAACTTCTGTTTTGTTGTAAAATCTTCTTCATCTTCTTGTCTCACATCGTCAAAGGAGCTGTCAAGCGCATTTGATATATTTTTTAACTTGATAATATTATTGCTAATTTTGTATATCAAGTCATCTAAAGTCCACCCAAAAAAAGGCACTTCTACTAATGCTTCAAGTAATGCGTTTTTTTCATCAATGATTTTTTTTGCTAAGTCAATTTCTTCTTCCCTGTCAAGCAAATCTATTGTACCCATCTCAGAAAAATACATTTTTATAGCACTTTTAATTTCTGTGTCTTCCTCTAATAAATCTTCATCTTTTGCTATTACAGGTGTTTTTTTTGCATCTGATTCGTTATCTAATATGTCAATATTGAGGTTATCGCACTTATCCATAAGATCGTCAATTTCTTCAATGTTAATTTCATCGGGCAAAAGCTTATTTATATCATCGTACGTTAAGTAGCCTTTCTTTTTGCCTTCTTCTAAAAGGCTATTTGAAAAAATGTCCTCATTTGGTGTTTTATCCATTTGCTCCTCCTAACAGCTTAGCATAATCTTCTTTAGTATTTATATTTATAACCGACTCTTTTATATTACAATTGAACTTTGATACATACTTAACCTTAACATCACTCAAAAGTCCTTTTATGCTAAAATAATTACCACTTTCAAGTTTTTTGTATAAAGATTTACTGTAAAAACCATGCAATACTTGAGGACTCTCAATTAAAGGTATTACACAATCATAAGAGTTGTCAACGTAATTAGCTAATTCTTCTATACAGTCTTTTTTAATGTTGGGCATATCACAACCACATACAAACAAATATTGTTTATGTGTTACCCTTAAACCTTGCCTCAAACCTTCAATGGGTCCAAAATAATTTTTTTTATCCTCTACGACCTTTAACCCATTACTTATAATTTGTGCATATTTTTGGGTTTCGTCAACAGCAAGTATCACCTCTTCAAAAATCTCTAACAACCTATTAACAATTATACTTATGAATGACTCATTATTTTTTAATAGATAAGCTTTATTTTTACCTATTCTTTTAGATTTACCCCCGCACAGTACAAGCGCACCAAATTTCAACATTTTTATCACTCGCTATAAAGTAATGAAAACTTCCAAAAAGTCAATAGTATTGACATAAAAAACTTTTTTATATATAAATTAGATCTATGAGATTTTTTAAAATATTTGTAATTGCAATATTTTTCTCAATTGCTTTCAAAAATCTGTCCTATGGGGCAATCGTAGTACCGCAAAAACCACAAGATTCAATTTCTGCCATTCAAAAACTTGAACAACAAACCTATACCCAGATAAGTAAAACGAAAAATTCAGAGACATTAGATAAACTTTATGTAAAAATCGATCTGTTAAGAGAATTAAAAAGCCTATACTCAACAAAACCAAAAGTTCAAAATAAAGAAAAACTTGATCGGCTTCTAAAAGCAAAAGTCATTTACTTTGACGAATTCAACAATTTTGTTGACTATTTAACAAACCTTAGCAATACGATAAACACCTTAGAAAAAACAATACAGCACTTAAGTGAAAGAAAAAAAATTCTAAGTGAAGAATTTCTATCAATTCAAAAAAATACGCTTGATGAAGAGCTTTTAGATTTGCGCTATAAGATTACACAAGCAAAACTTGACCAGGCAAAAAAAAATATTGATAATATAAACCAATTCCTAAACGATTCATATAAATCGATGAGTAACATAACATACAAAATAGCACTGGAAAAATTTGCATTAAAAAATATCAATGAAAAAATCAAATCACAGGAAAAATACTATGATGAGACACAAGACAATATTGTTTCTCAAAATATACAGCTAGATACACAAATTCAACTTTTAGTATCTCAAATCATGCACTCTTCATCAAGCTCTACTTATTTGCAAAACAGGCTTGCCCAATTAGAAAATCAAAAACTATACAATGAAAATCAATTGTTTGCTATAGCAATATCAATAATTGATCTAAAAATTAGGCTTTATTTGATAGAAATTATAGAAAATAAAAACTCTACACAAACAGCAGCCGTATACACACAAATTCAAAAAGAAATACAAAAAATTGAAAACTCAATTGATACAAATATACAATTTATAACAAACTATTCGCCACCAAACTATACTTCAAATGCGCAAGTTTCCTATTTTTCATATTTTAAACAAACACTGCTGGATTTAATGGCATACAAACAAAATTTGAGCTTGCTTGAAAACAAACTCAATACAATTAGAAAAATATTGCTGCATATACAAAATCCTTCAATATATGCAATAAACAAAGCTGCAAAATCTCTTAAAAACCTAGGCATACAAATTTCTTACGTGCTAAATTACTCGTTTTTTGAGTACAAAGGTATTGATTTATCTTTGTCTTTAATGCTAAAAATCATAATTTTGCTGTTTCTAGGATTTTTGCTTGATAAGCATTACAAAAAAAGCCTGGAAAAACTTAAGCTTCACCAATCCATAGGCGAAGCCAATATTCAAATTCTAAAAACACTTGGATCATATACCATTGTGATAGTGATTTTGGCTATATCACTAACATTTATAGGTGTTAATGCCTCTACCATAGCTCTAATTGCTGGCGCATTGAGTGTTGGTTTAGGATTTGGACTGCAAAATATTGCCAACAACATGGTTTCTGGTATCATAATCATATTTGAGCAGCTAGTTAAACCAGGAGACATAATAAATATACCAGAAAACAACATATCTGGTATTGTTATAGAAACGAAATTAAGATCCACAATCATTAGAGCTTACGATAATACGGATATTATCGTGCCAAACTCTTACTTTATAAATTCCAAAGTTATAAATTCTACTTATTCATCTGGTGCTATAAAATTAAAAATACCATTTATCGTAGATATAAATTCAGACATTGAAAAAGTTAAAGAAATTGTTATTGAAGAACTCAAAAAACAAGATTATATTTTAAACAATGAAACATACTCGCCAAAGTGTGTTTTAATTAAACAAAGTATATATGGTCTTGAGTTTGAAGCATGGGTATGGATAGAAAAAACTGACTTAAAGGCACCCGTTTGGCTTCAAGAACTCTATTATGTAAAAATCATTGAAGCATTAAAGAAAAACTCAGTGGTGCTTTCTACAATTAACCGTTTTTTGGAGGTAAAATGATATTCATAATTAAGTGGGTAATTAATTCTATTGCTTTAGGTATTAGTGTAATGATTGTCAAAGGTTTACATGTTGAAGGTGTATTTTCGCTAATTGCAGCAAGCTTGGTAATTGGATTATTAAATACATTCATCCGACCATTTTTGATAATTTTGACGCTTCCCATTAATATTTTAACACTTGGTTTATTTACGCTTATTATCAATGCTTTACTTTTTTACCTTGCCTCGTACATTGTAAAAGGTTTTGTTGTTGAAAGTTTTTTTAGTGCTCTTGCAGGCTCAATAATAATGAGTATAATAGGCTTAATATTAAATGCGTTTGTAGATTAGGGGGGTAAAAATTGTTCATTTCAACAAAAGAAGACATATTAAATGCAAAAGTAACAGATGTATACTTTGATAGAACCGCTTATACACTAAAAGTGAAAGGATTAGATAAAAGGGTAAAAGCAGAAGTTAGCGTTAAAAAACTACCAAAAAACTACAGATGGGGCATATTTGTAGGGCTAGAGGAAGTTTTGGAACTACTCAACGGCAGGGATGTAAATGTACGAGCCATTAAAGAAGGCAGTATTTTTAGAGAAAACGAGCCAGTGCTTGAAATTGAAGGTCTCTATAGCGAGTTTGCAAAGTATGAGACTGCCATTTTAGGTTTTTTATGTCAAGAATCTGGTGTAGCTACAAAAGCTGCAAGGCTTAGAAAATTGGTTAAAGACAAACAACTTCTATCATTTGGTGCAAGAAGAATGCATCCTGCTATTGCTGTTGCAATTGAACGAGCTGCATATATTGGTGGATGTGATGGTGTTTCTACAGTATTGGCTGCAAATACATTAAACATACAACCAAGTGGGACAATACCGCATTCTCTCGTTTTGCTTTCTGGCGATACAGTTAGTGCAGCTCAATACTTTGACGAAACAATGGATATCAATGTGCCAAGAATTATACTAATTGACACATTTGGAGATGAAAAATTTGAAACGTTAAGGGTTTTTGAAGCGCTTGGCAAAAAATTATCAGGCATTAGACTTGATACGCCAAACTCAAGAAGGGGAAACCTCAAAGCCATTATTGAAGAAATCCGCTGGGAATTATCTTTAAGAGGCACAGATAATGTAAAAATATTTGCAAGCGGTGGGCTTGACGAAGAAACCATTGAGCCACTTGTTGATGTTGTGGATGGTTTTGGTGTTGGCACAAGCATATCAAGTGCGTCTACAATTGATTTTTCTATGGATATTGTAGAAATTGAAGGCAAACCAATCGCCAAAAAAGGCAAAAATTCCGGATCAAAAAGCCTTTTTAGATGCAAAAAATGCTTTAGCGATAAAGTAGTGCCATACACTATCAAAACCCAAGAATGTTCTTGTGGCGGATCCATGCAAGATATCCTTGAGTATGTAGTTCAAGGTGGCAAAACAATAATAGACCTACCCAATATAAAAAGCATAAGGGAACATACACTAACAAGCTTGAGATTTGTCGATTTATGAAAATTATTGACACACACGCGCACCTACAATCCCAAGAGTTTGATAAAATAATAGACGAAGTTATCAAAAGGTTTGGGGTTGTAGAAAAAGTTTTTCTTGCTACATCATATATCAGTGATATAGAAAAAGCATGTAAACTAACACATAATTATGAAAATTTATACTTTTTTGCCGGGATTCATCCTCATCATGCAGGCGAGTTCAAAATCGGCGATTTAGATATCATAGAAAGTTACTTGAAAGATGAAAAATGTATAGGCATAGGAGAGATTGGCTTGGATTACTTTTATAACTACGCTCCTAAAGAAACTCAAAAAATACTATTTTCAAGTTTACTTGACTTTGCAATCTTTCACAATAAATGGGTATCAATTCACATAAGGGATGCGGTTTCTGACAGCATTGATATACTAAGTTCAAAATTAGATTTAAAAGCCATTATTCACTGCTTTAGCGGAGACTTTGATCTTTTAAAACTTGCTTTAGATCGTAATTACCTATTGGGAATAGGTGGTATAGTAACATTCAAAAATTCACTTATTAGAAAAAACATAAAGCATGTACCGCTAAAAAATATGGTATTAGAAACAGATTCACCTTATCTTGCACCTGTTCCAAAACGCGGGCACACAAACGAACCATCCTTTCTACAATATACGCTTTTTGAACTTAGCAATTTACTAAAATTACCACCAGAAGAAATAGCTCAGATTACATATGAAAATAGTTTAAGAGTTTTAAATGACAAATAATTACTTTGATTCTAATTTAAAAGATATTAATAAAGAGATACTAAATAGACTTTACAATATCTGTGAAACAATTCAAAATAAAAATGTCAATGAAAAAACTAAAGAAATTCTAAGAAAATATATAAAAAATAAGCTCAAAACAATTGATTTAGATTCTTTTGACAATCCGGCAAATTTTTTGAGTTTTGTAAATGAATTTTTGGATTTTGCACATGGTGTTTTTTTGGATCATAAGGTTGAAAACATAGAACAACTCGAAAACAATTTACTAAAAGCAGTCTTGCAGGAAAGTTTATCAATATCAAGGCAATGCGTTTCAAAAACTCAACTTAAACTGGAAGAAATAAAATCCATTTTTGATAAACTCTATGATGGCGTTTTGGTTATAGATACAGATACGCGTAAAATACTCTCTTCAAATAAATCTATTGAATATATTTTAAAAACAAAAAATATAGTTAATCAGGATATATTAAATTTTGCTCAAGAAAATAAAAAAGATTACTATCAAGAATTATTTAAAAAGTTTGTTAAACAAAAAAAAGGTATTACTGAAATTTTGGAGTTTAAAACTGCAAAAAACGAGCCTCTCATGCTTGAAGCAAGCGTTAATATGCTAAATGAATCTGCAATGGTTGTAGTTTTTAGAGATATAACAAAACGTATTGAAAATGAAAAGCTTCTAATCAGGCTAAATAGACTCTATGAAGTACTATCAAGGATAAACAATCTGGTTGTTCGCATACAGGATGTAGATGCATTATTTGAAGAAGTATGCAATATACTTGTTAATTTTGGCAAATTTAAGCTTGCATGGATTGGATGCGTTGACTCAAAAACAAAAACAATAAAACCTAAAGCGTATGCAGGGGATAAAAAGTATTTAAGAAACATCGTTGTTTCAATAGAAGAAGACAAACCAGAAGGCAGTGGTCCATCAGGTATAGCAATTAGAAACAACAAAATCGTTGTGTGCAATGATATACAAAAAAGCCCTATAATGAGCCCATGGAGAAATCAGGCAAAACAATCTAATTTCCACTCATCAATAACTGTACCTATAACTATTTTGGATTCTCAAGGTCCTTCAAAAGTTTTAAAAGCCTACTCAGATGAAATAGATTATTTTGATGAAAAAGAAATCAATTTATTTGAAGAAATAGCAAGTGATATAGCATATGCAATAGATTTTATTGAAAAAAAGAAAAAGGTTGTTTTTTTGTCATCTTTTGACCCTTTAACTAATTTACCAAACAGAATAATGTTTGGGTATACAATTGAGTCTTTTATAAAACATAAAAAAAATTTTTCTGTTATTATCTGCGATATCAACAATTTCACGGCTATAAACAACAAATATGGTTATATAAAAGGAGACAGTATAATTAAAAATGTCGCTAAAGCAATCCTGGAAGTGGACAAAATCTATTATGCAGCAAGAACCGGTAGTGATGAATTTGGCTTTATTTTAAGTACATCAAACAAAGATGAAATTTTAAATATCGCAAAATCCATTGAAGAAAAAATAGAATCTTTATCTTTTGATATAGATATGAATCTTGGCTTTACAATAGGAGTTAGCATTTACCCAACAGACGCAGACACGCAGGAAAAACTCATAACAAACGCTGAAATAGCTCTTGTTGATGCAAAAAAGAAAAATCTGTTTTTAAGCTTTTATCAAGAAGACTCCAATATACAGATCCAGGAAAAACTTCAGCTTCAAGTCAAACTCAAAAATGCTATAAAAAACAATGAATTTATACTTTTCTATCAACCAAAATTATCTTTGAATGATTTACATATACATTCTGTTGAAGCTTTACTTAGATGGAACTCAAAAAATGGCATTGTTTTGCCAAATGAATTCATGGCACTATTAGAAGAAACAAATTTAATAACAGAACTTGGCTACAAAATTTTTGAACAATCAATAGACCAGATTAAAACATGGCAAAAGATGGGGTTTTATATACAAATTGCTGTTAATGTTTCGCCTGTTCAATTGGATGATTCAAACTTTGTAGAAAATGTAGTTGAATTAATAGAAAATTCTAAAATTGATAAAAGCTTGATAGAAATAGAAATAACAGAAAGCACACTTATTAAACACTTAGATAAGCTCACTAAATTAAACAAAAATGGCATAAAAATCTTTATAGACGATTTTGGCACAGGATACTCCTCTTTGTCTTACCTAAAAGAGATACCCTTAAGTGGAATCAAGATAGATATATCCTTTATTAGAGAAATGTTTGTGAAAAAAAACTTTGAGATTCTAAGAACCATAATAAATCTATCAAAAATTTTAAATCTTAAGGTAATCGCAGAAGGTGTTGAAACAAAACAGCAATTAATAGCTCTAAAACACTTACATTGCGATGAAGCGCAGGGTTTTTTGATTGCAAAGCCAGAGTTGCCACAAAATATTGAGTATCTTTTCAATCAAACTTTGTTTTTCCAGGAGTTGTCATTCTAATCGTAGATGCTTCGATGACGTCTTAGAATAACTAAATTCATTTATATAGCTATTAAAATTTGACTTTACAATCTAGATATGCTATTAATTGTGCAAGTTTTTACTAGGAGGTAGGTGTGGCAAATCATAAGTCTGCTCTGAAAAGAGTGAAACAAAACAAAAAAAAATATTTAAGAAACAAGTCTTATAGGACTAAATTCAAACATGCTGTGAAACAAGCAAGAATAACCATAAACAGTGCAAATGAACAAGAATTAATCCAACAGTTAAAAAATGCTCAAAAAGCTATAAATAAAATAAAAAGCAAAGGTGCAATACATAAAAATAAAGCTGCAAGATTAGTTTCTAGGCTTTCTAAAGCAGTCAATAAAAAACTAAAAGAAACTAGTGTTTCTTGAGAAACTGTTTTAGTTGATTATAGCTAAAAGTATTTATAACATCACTTTTTTCAAGCCAAGCTCTTTGTGCTGTTAAAATACCATAAATCATATAATTTAAATTGTCTTTGATATGTGTATCTGTATTAATACATAATTTAGCACCTGCATTTTTTGCCAATCTTGCATGTTCATCGTTTAAATCAAGGCGCAAATAAAAAGAATTTATTTCTAATGCTGTTTTGTGTTTTGCAGCGTATTCTGCAATTTTTTGAATATCAATCTCGTATGGTGCTCTTTGGCCAATGAGTCTACCAGTTGGATGAGCAATAATGTTTACATATGGGTTTTCTATAGCAGAAATAATCCTTTTTGTGTTTATTTCTTTTGAGTTTGCAAAACCCTGATGTATGGAAGCTATAACAATATCTAAATCCTTTAGCACATTATCGCTAAAATCAAGCTCTCCGTTTTGCTTTATATCAACTTCACTGCCTGCAAGTATGTGTATCTTGCCTTTGTATTTATCCTTTAGTTTATCAATTTCATTTAATTGGTCGTATAGACGTTCCACGCTTAAACCATTTGCAACATATGAAGAAACTGAATGGTCAGTTATTGCAATATAGTCATAGTTTCGCTTAATTGCTTCTTGAATAACTTCTTCAAGACTCATTAACCCATCTGAATAATTAGTATGCACATGCAAATCGCCTTTTATATTGCCAAGCTCTACCACGTTTGGCAATTTATTAGCCAAACACGCTTCGATTTCGCCTTTGTTTTCTCTTAATGTTGGCTTTATGTAGCAAAGACCAAGCGTTTTATAAATATCTTCTTCGGTTTTTGTTTCTATCTTTTTATCTTTTTCAAACAATCCATACTCATTTAGTTTAAAACCTTTTTTTATTGCAATATCACGCAAGCGCACATTGTGTTCTTTTGATCCACTAAAATATTGAAGAGCGCTTGCAAAAGAATCTTCATTTACAAGCCTGAAATCCAACTGCATATTATTTGATAAAAGCAAACTTACTTTTGTATCACCCATTGCAATTATTTGCTTGTGTTCTAAATTTGCCAAAGCTTTTGACACACCATTAAAATCTTTGGTACAAATAAGTATATCAAGATCTCCAACAGTTTCTTTACCCCGTCTGACGCTTCCTGCTATTTCGACTTTTTTTACATTATCTATTTTGTAAACTCTATCAACCAAATCTTTTGCAATAGGATAAGCTACTCCTAAAGGAAATCTACTTTGACCTTCTTCGTAGAGCTGTATTCCTTCTCTTATTTTTTTTATACTTTTTTCAAGCAATGATATATCTTTTAATTCATCATTTTCAAATACAAGTTTCTTGACATCTTCAAGTGTCCTTACACGATACTTCTCAAACATTTTATACAAAGTTTTAGGGCCCAGTCCTCTTATATCTTTTAATCGAAACAGTGTGTATGGCACTTTTTCTAAAAGCTCATCTAAATAAGCTACTTTTTGTGTTTGAATATATTCTTTAATTTTTTGTTCCAAATCTTTGCCTACACCTTCTATCTTTTTTGGGTTTGACTGGGAATAAATTTCTACAATACTTTCGTTTAAATTTCTGATAGATTCTGCTGCATTCCTATAAGCTCTTATTTTAAAAGCATTTTCGTTTAAAAATTCCAGAGCATCTGCTATTGTTTCAAATATAGAAGCAATTTTTTCATTCTCATCAAAACTCATTTGTTGATTTCAAATATTGTTAATCTATAAATATTATCCTGGCCTAAAATAAATCGCGTAAAGAATGGAGCCGGCGTTGCAATTAAACCTACAATATAATCATTTTGCCTTGCAAAGCTAACTATACGCCCTGATACGCTTCCTGAATTCCAAACATTAGCTAGTTTATCATTATCAAGCTTGTACATTGAAATACTGTACGCATTATAGTGGCTACCTGCAACTTGCACTGCGTTGCTTCGATAACTTTGCGGTACTAACACAAAATACTGATCATCTTTTTTGTAGAACTTTAAGTTGTTTTGAATAAATACTTTACCCGCATTTTTATTTTCAAAGTAGCTTTCATTTGGATTGTATGAGTGCGAATACCTCTGAATTGCATCAACACTTTGCCCTATGTAATCGTTAGTTAAGAAATTCTTTTTATCGTCTAAATTATAAATGGCGATTTCGTTGTTAGGTGTAACATATATCAATTTATTACCAATTTGCTCAAATTCATAGAAAGATGCAGGATTTATTGGCAAGGATAATTCTTTTGAAATTTCTCCATTTAAATTCATTTCGTAAATTGGTCCATAAAATTTGCCACCAATAGATAGGTTCTGAGCAATAAGTTGTGCTTTAGAATAAATATTGTAGAATCTCAAACAGTAATCAATTGAATCTTTTACAACATGTATCGAAGAATTTTCGATATAGGCTATGGAAGATGAAAGCTGCCCATAAGCATTAAAATTTGATATAGCAAGATAGGTCTTGCCGTCAATTTGTGCACTGTCAATATTAAATATATTGTAGCCAACATTGGCACTTGAAACTTTATTTAATGAGTAACCGTCAAACCTATATAGTTCAAGCTGACCTTTGCTTGCTACCACAATCAAATCATTTGCTATAGCCAAAGCTTTGGCTTCGTAACCAATATTTGCGTAATTTACGAGCCTCATTGTAGCACTGGAGGCGCCAACATTTGAATATTTGCTATATAAGCCAAATTTGTTAAGCAAACTTTCCCAAAGTGTAAGTCTAGGTTCTATATTCAAAGCTGTAGGCACAATATTTTCAGGTGGTAAATTTTCCATTTTTGCGGTTTTTATTTTTTCCATTTCTTGCTGACTTACTTGAGAGTTTGTAACGTATATTAGATCACCACTATAACCGTTGTAAATATTGTAAGATAGTTGATTGTTATTTTTCAAATATATAGGTATAACAAAATCACAATTCACAGCACTGCACAATTCTTCAACATCTTTTGGCGTACTAATTGAAGTGAGTCTTTCTTTTGTCATGGCAATTTCAATTGTATCTGGGTCAATTACTTCAAACTTTTTCGTTGATTCAAGAGCATTTTTTACTTGCTTAAACACTATGGGGTTTCTTGTAATAATTGCTACTCTATATAAGTTTTTCCCTATTATCCACTCATCATTATCACTTACATGAGCTTTTGAGTAAGTATAGCCGTTTGGTATCAAAGGTAAGCCCAGAAAATATTTTTTAATTTTTTGTGTACTTCTTATAATTTTAGCTATGCTTTGATTTAAATCTACGGTTTCTATTTGTGCATAAGCTCTGCAACTCTTTAGCTCAATGCGCTTTTGAGAAGTAGGATCTACAAAAGTTCCTAAATTTTTGTAAATATATACAAGCTCACCCTTCATAATACCATCACTTGAGCCTTTATCAAGCACAACTGTATCATTTTTTACACTTAATATTTTGCCCGTTTGTACAACTAACTTAGAAGCGAGTTCGTTTGCAAAATTCTCACCAACGCTAGCATTTGCAAAATTCACAAAAAACAACAACACAAAACAAACAAATAAAATTTTTTTCATAAAACTCTCTCTAATTGCTCAATTCTTTTTTTTGCATTCTCTCTAACTAAAATAGTTTCTTGAAGCTCCTGTTTGTTTTTTTCAATAAGTTCTCTAGGTGCTTTAGCTACAAATTCTTCGTTGCGCAATCTTTTGTTTAAAAAATCTACAGAAGCTTGAGTCTTTTCTATTACTTTTTTTAACCTCAAAATCTCACCTTCAATATCAACATTAAAACCAACCTCTAAAAATATATCGCCATACTTAGTTGGTTGTATAAAACTTTTTGGTACATCTTCTTCGATTATAAATAATTCTTGAGAGTTTGCAAGCAATAAAACATATTTTTTATAGTCTTGAATAATCTTTCGAGAATCCTCATTAAATGGTCTAAAGTAATAGTTTAATTTTTTATTTGCAACTATGTTGTTTTCGCTCCTTAAAATTCTCATCGCTTTAATTAGCTCTAACAAACACTCAAACTTTTGTTCTATCTCAATGTCTTCACCACTGTTTTTGGGATAGTGAGTTAACATTATAGATTCACCCGACTTTAATGGAAGTTTTTGCCATAAAAATTCACTAATAAATGGCGCAAATGGATGTAAAAGTCTCAATATTTGCTCAAAAACTACAAGTAGGGTTTGCTTTACTTCATCACTAAATTCATCTTTATTTATATGAGCTTTGCTCATTTCTATATAATAATCGCAAAATTCATGCCAAACAAACTGATATAAGCTCTCTGCAGCTTCGTTAAACTTGTATTCATCAAGGCTTTGTGTTACCTGGTCTATCGCTTTGGATAATCTAGACTTAATCCAAATACTTGCACTTGAGTTAGTATGTATAGTAGCTTCAGTTTGAAAATCTTTAGTATTTATTTCAATAAACCTATAAGCATTCCAAATTTTATTCATAAAACGCCTGTAAGATTCTATTGAATCGTATGAAAGCTTAATATCTCTACCTTGAGCTGCAAGTATTGCTAGAGTAAAGCGTAATGAGTCAGCACCATATTTATCAATTACTTCTATAGGGTCTATAACATTGCCTTTGGTTTTGCTCATCTTCTGGCCAAACTTATCCCTTACCAAAGCATGTATATACACATCTTTAAAAGGCACATCTTCCATAAAAAACATGCCCATCATTATCATTCTTGCAACCCAAAAGAAAATAATGTCAAAACCTGTTACAAGAAGACTTGTGGGATAAAACCTTTTCAGATCTTCTGTATTATCTGGCCAACCCAGTGTGGAAAATG
This sequence comes from Desulfurella sp., assembly GCF_049977265.1. Taxonomy (GTDB): domain Bacteria; phylum Campylobacterota_A; class Desulfurellia; order Desulfurellales; family Desulfurellaceae; genus Desulfurella. The sequence goes on from NZ_JBMFGQ010000020.1 coordinate 22,424, forward strand.
GCCATAATGCAGAAGAAAACCATGTATCAAGTACATCAGTTTCTGCTATAAGCTCACCAGAGCATTTTGGACATTTATCAATTGGTTTTTCGCTTACAAAAACTTCACCGCATTGTTTACATGTATATGCTGGAATCCTATGACCCCACCAGAGTTGTCTTGATATACACCAGTCTTTTATATTATGCATCCATTCAAAATACGTTTTCTCCCAGTGCTTTGGAATAAACTTAATTGAACCGTTTTCTACCACATTTATGGCCTTTTTTGCCAAATTTTTAGTTTTTACAAACCATTGCTTTGAAACATATGGTTCAACAACCGTATTGCATCGATAGCAATGACCTACAGAATTTTTATAGTCTTCCGTTTTGTAAATTAGATTTGCTTCTTTCAGCTTTTCTAGAGTAATTTTTCTTGCTTCGAATCTATCTAAACCCTCCAGATCAGGTGCATTGTGTGTCATTTTACCATAATCATCTATTGCAATGACCTTTTCTAAATTATGCCTTTTGCCTACTTCAAAATCGTTTACATCGTGGGCAGGTGTAATTTTTACAACACCGCTTCCAAAACTCATATCAACATAATCATCTTCTATAACGCTAATTAGCTTATTTACAAGCGGCAGCACAACTTTTTTACCAACAAAACGTCTATAGCGTTCATCTTTTGGGTTAACAGCAACAGCTGTATCACCGAATAAAGTTTCTGGTCTTGTGGTAGCAACTACCAAAAATTCATCTGAGTTTTCTAAAAAATACTTTAAATAGTAGAGTTTGGATTGCTGCTCTTCGTACTCTACCTCTAAATCAGATAAAGCAGTATGACAGCTTGGACACCAATTTATTATGTACTCACCTTTGTAAATGTAGTCTGCATTGTATAGCTCAATAAACGCTCTTTTGACAGCTTTTGATAGACCTTCATCCATAGTAAAGCGCAGTCTTGAAAAATCGCAACTTGATCCTAACCTTTTGATCTGATCAATAATCCTCCCACCGTAGGTGTTTTTCCACTCCCACACTTTTTCAATAAAAGCATCTTTGCCAATGTCCTCTTTTTTAATGCCTTTTGCCGCCAAATCGCGCTCAACCATCGTTTGTGTTGCAATACCTGCGTGGTCCGTCCCTGGTAGCCAAAGCACACTATAACCACACATACGCTTATATCTTGCAAAAATGTCTTGCAGTGTCTGGTTTAGCGCATGGCCAATATGTAGCGCACCTGTTACGTTTGGGGGTGGCATCACTATACTAAATGGCTTGCCATCTTTGTTTGTCTCTGGTTTAAAAAAACCATTTTCTTCCCAAAACTTATATATATCTTTCTCAAAATCACTGTTGTAGGTATCCATAATTTATGAAGCTCTCCTTTTATAAAATATTTTAGTGGTTAACTCTTGCAAACATACGTTAATGTCATCGCTTTGCTTGAATTCACATTCAGAAAACCAAAAGGATGGGTTAATGCTTTTATATGCAGCCTTGAGGTTTTTGTCAAGATCCAGTATATCGTTTGTAAGATTATTCAGTCTCTCTTTAAATACAACAATAAAAGAATCGCCGCCTATACGAAAAAACTCACAATTGTATTTACTAAAAACTTCTCTAATTAGTTGAGAAAATGTACTAATTAATTTATCGCCTACAAACCTTGAATATGTAAAATTAATTGTTCGCATGTCTTGCAAATCAAGCAATAAAATTTGAGCATCTTGTTCAATCGACCGTGAAAATTTTGGCAAATAATGTTTAGAGTAAAAACCTGTTTCGTAGTCAATAAAGAAAACCATATTTCTCATTTCTTCTAATTGTTGATTGTAATCTTCTATATCGCAAGCCATTTTTTTTGATTCTAATAACACTTGCTTTGATTTAAGAAGAATTCCTTCGTCAATTTTACCTTGAAAATTTTCAAACATAAACTCTATTGCTTCATTTGGCTCCACAGCTTTTCTATAAGGTCTATCGGTTGTTAAGGCATCAAATATATCTGCAATAGTAAGAATTTTTGCCTCTAATATTATTTCATCAGCCTTTAAACCATCTGGATAACCGCTGCCATCTAAATATTCATGGTGGGATCTAATTATCCTTACAATATCCTCAAAACCCTTTACCTGCGACAATATAAATTCAGAAAACTCGGGGTGTTTTTTAATAAACTTATATTCTTGTTCTGACAATTTGGCAGGTTTTAGCAAAATACTATCTGGTATGCCAATTTTACCTATGTCGTGTAAAAGAGCTGCTCTTTCAATAATCTCGACATTGTTCAATTTGAGATTAAGTGCAATATTTTTTGCATACATGGCAACACGTTGCATGTGGCCTTTTGTATAAACATCCCTTATTTCGGTTAGATTTGATAAAACAGTTAGAGAACTACTCAATATTGACTTTGTACTTTTAAGTGATTCATTTAATGACTTAATTGAAAATAAATACTTTACCTTCAAATTTACAACATTTAAAAAACTTTCAATATAATCTTGAATATCTTGCGTTAATACTTCTATACCAAAATTCAATATAAAACGAAAAATGTTATCGCATATAAAATATTTTGTAACAAAGTAATTTAACTTGCTAGAAGCAAGCAGTTTGTATAGATAGCTGTTTCTATCAAGCGCTTTAATATGTGTAATTGAAATTGCATTGCTGTTTTGATATTTTAACAAGCCTTGGACATTAAATTTATCATCAGTATATATAGATTTTATAACACCATATTCTTCCAAGAAAAATCCAAAAAAACTTGCATTAAATACCCTTTTTAATGTAAAAGCAGTAAGCCTTGCTATTGACTCAATTTCTTCTAAATTATCAATACGTTTTGTGAATTCATTTAAATACAAAAGTTTGTTCATTGAAAGTTAAACCCTATTTCAAATGCCTCTATATTTATATCTGCTAATTTCGGGCTTAAAACATCCGCAATGGCTCTCGTAAAATGCCTTTTATCTATGTCAATTATCTTTGAAAAATATCCAAGCATAATAGTATTAACCGCTTTTTTCATATTGTGAAGCTTTGCTATTTCATTGAAATTTACAAGCTTTAGCTCAATTAAGTAGCTTCTCAAGTGTTTTCCAATTTCGTCTTCATCAACACTTGCTCCTACGATAGGCACAATCCTATCATTTACCAGTAGTTTAGATTCTGGTTTTAAATAATCTATATTGCGTAAAGCTTCTAATTTTTCACTTGCGAACATATAATCTACACTTGCTTTAGCTGGCAAAAAAGAATAGACTTTTTTACCATAAATCAAAAATGCATTTACGCTCCCGCCCCTTTGACTCATACCGTGAACTTCACTTTTTTTTACATCAAAATTTGCCCTTGATAGAGCATGGGTGCAAATATTTGATGCCGTAATAATACCATCACCGCCCACACCGCAAAATATTATACTTTTATTCATTTGCTTCACCTTTTACAATAGCATCAGTTGGACAAACATTAGCGCACAACGCACACCCGGTACAAGAATCTTTAATAATATAGGCTTTGTTGTCTTTATAACCAATGGCTGGGCAACCTATACGCAAACACCTTTTGCAATCAACACATTTATCTGCAATTACAAAATAAGGTTCATCTTTAATTTTTTTTGGAGCCAAAACACATGGCCTAGTTGCAATTATTACGCTTAATTCTTTTGTGTTTATCTCTTGTTCAATAATTTCTTTTGTAGTTTTATAATCATATTGGTCTACTTTAAATACTCTTTTTATACCAATAGAGCGGATCAGTGTTTCTAAATCAACCTTTGGTGTTTTATCTGATTTTATGTTAAAACCACTTGCCGCATCCGGCTGCCCACCCGTCATTGCAGTAATTGAGTTATCAAGAATTATTACAGTATATGCTACATTGTTAACATATGCATCAATTAAAGGCTGCAAGCCTGTATGCAAAAAAGTAGAATCACCTATTACAGAAACCACTTTATGATTTTGGGTAGCTTTTGCCAGACCATATCCCATAGAAATACTTGCGCCCATACAAACAGTTGTATGTATGCTTGATAGCGGTTCTGCTGCACCCAGTGTGTAGCATCCTATATCGCCTGTTACATAAACTCTCAAAGAATGCAAAATATCAAATATAGACCTATGTGGACACCCCGGGCACAATACGGGTGGCCTTGATGGTAAATTTGTGGGTACTTCAAAATATTTTTTTGGGCTTCTTTTCAAAAAAGAAGCTTTCACCAAGCCTTCTTCAACAATGTCTAGATTAAACTCGCCATCTTGCGGAAAAAACTTCTTGCCTTCTAAACTTATTCCACCAATTTTAAGCTGCTCTTCCATATAAGGCTCAAGTTCTTCTATTAAAATCACTTTATCCAAATCCTTCATAAACTCTTTTGCAAGTTCGATAGGAAATGGCCAACTAAGACCAATTTTTAAATAATTAGCGTCTGGCAAAAGCTCTTTTGCATAAAGGTATGAAACACCATTTGTTATTATGCCTATATTTAGTGCACCCTTGTCTATTTTATTTAATGGAATTTCGTTTGTTAATTTTTGCAATGCAATATTCCTGTCAAGTAATTTTTTGTGCCTTAAAATGGCATTTTTTGGCACAAGCACGTACTTGCGTATATCGCGCGCAATTAATTTATTTTCATAGCCACCCAGTTTATGAAAATCAAAATTAACTACTTCTTGAGTATGAGAAACTCGCGTTGTAGATCGTAAAATTACGGGAGTGTCGTATTCTTCACTTAAAGCAAAAGCATACTGCATAAAACCTATCGCTTCTTTTGCATCTGATGGCTCTAAAATAGGTACTTGTGCAAATCTTGCAAATAACCTGGTATCTTGCTCGTTTTGAGAAGAGTGCATACCAGGATCATCAGCTACTACTACAACAAACCCACCATTGACACCAGTATAAGATGAACTCATAAGGCTATCTGCTGCAACATTTAACCCAACGTGCTTCATCGTAACAAAACTGCGCCTGCCTGCAATACTTGCACCGAGCGCTTGTTCAAAAGCACTTTTTTCATTAGAAGCCCACTGAACATTTATATCTTCAAATGCTTTAGTATATTCCAGTATTTCGCTTGATGGAGTACCTGGATAACCGCTTGCAAAGCTTGCATTTGCCCTATATGCACCTATCGCTATTGCTTCATTGCCGCTTATTATTTTTTTCAAAGGCCGCCCCCCTGCATATTAGAATCAATTTTAATTATAGTTTTTACATTTCCCCTTGGGTTAAAATCGCCTACAACCTCTAAAAAAATTGGTTCTAAAAGGTTGTGCAAATAAGCATAAATTAAATTTATTGAATCTTCATGCGATATGTATTTATCTCTAAAACTATTTAAAAAAAGTTTCAAACTTTTAAGTTCCACCACATATTTGTTCGGTATATATTTTATTTTAATTGCAGCAAAATCTGGATAACCACTGCGTGGACACAAGCAAGTAAATTCACCAAATTCAATGTTTACTTCAAATTTAAAATTGTTCTTATTATCCCAACGTTCTAATTGATTATTTAATATTGCATCTTGCCCATATTTCATACTCAACTGAAGTATACTATACTTAAAAATCTTTTTCAAATATTTCTGTTTTTTGTTTGATTTAAGCGTTTTAAGCGCTTATTTTTTTCTTAAGAATAAAAAAATGAGACCGCTGGATAGAACAAAAAATATTAAAACACCAAACCCTATACTAAAAGGAGAATTTTGCATAACCTACTCCTTAGAATATAAAAAATATTAATACGAAAGAAAACAAAATAAAAGCTGTTGATGACATTAACCCAACTATGTTCATTTCAAACCTTAGTTAATTTAATACCTTATACTAGATAAATTATAAAAATGCAGTTAATCTTTTGTTTGTGTTTTATCTTCTATTGGTTTTGTATCTGTCTCACCTTTATTTTTTTCTTCTTCTTTTAAGGACTCTTTAAAATTCTTTATACCTTTGCCTATACCAGATCCGATTTCGGGTAGCTTTTTGGCGCCAAAAATTAATGCAAATATTAAAACCACAACCATTATATGCCAATCGTCCAACATTTTGCTGCCTCCTTTTCTAATGTTGTATGCATTGTACAACTAAATCCATGAAAAAATGATTGATTATTTGTGTAAAAATTATCAGTTTATTATATATAGATCAGTAGCTTTAAATTTATTTATGTTATTTTGAAAGATTTCAAATTAAAAGACTAAACCTCAATGGTTGATTTAACCACTGTTTTGCATAATCTATGCCAATGCGAGGTGTTTTTTCTATCATACATTGCTCTAGCTTTATACCAATATTTGCAATGCAAATTTCTGACATATAGTTATCCGTTGTATCTCTGTATACTTTTTTGGTATTATAGTACATAGTAATTCCAAGTGCCTTTGTGAGCTTTCCAGGACCATTTGCTAAATCAACTTCTTTAACACTACCCCTTCTTTGTTTCATTAAATCAATACCAATTAAAGGAATAATGCCTCTTATTAAAATACCTTGAGGTATGTTTTCTCGGTTTGTAACTACATTTAGCATAGTATGACCATGGCAAGTGTGGATATATAGTATACCACCACTTTTGAATAAAGGTTCATTTCTTTTGGTGCGCTTGTTTTTATAAGCGTGCGACGCTAGGTCAACAGAGCCAAAATAAGCTTCTACTTCTGATATTAAACCACCGCTTAACCCTTCTGTTTTATTCGTCAACAAAACTTTTCCCAAAAGCTCCTCGCAAATAAGCAGTAAATTGCTTCTTGTAAAAAAAGATTCTTCAAGTATTTCAAGTTTACCCAAAGACAGCGTTTTTAAAGCTTCAATATTTAGCATCTCATAAATATTCAAAACTGTTTTAACCTACCTTTTAGACACCAATATATACCTGTAAAACCTATTATAAACTCCAAAACAATAGTGCAAATTAACTTAATTATATAACCTTTTAAAAAATACTCAATACATTCAACTACTTTCAAGGAATATTAATGCTGTTTTTTTCCAATAAACTATCAGGCAATAGACTCATCAATACTACCAAAATTATCACCAAAAATACTTGAACTAAATTTTAAGATAATTGTTCATTTGCTTTTATTTAACTATTTTCATGTCATACCAAATTTTTAAAAATCGCTCAAAAATTAAAAAATCAAATATTTAATACTTCTTTCATCCATTTTAGGTAGTCTAAATTTAATTTTTGAATATCAATCTCTACTATCTCAGGAGTTTTGTAGTTATGTAAAAGCTTTATTGCGCTTTCGACTTTGTTATACAAACTACTATGTGTTTTTATTATGCATAAGTACTCATCTGTATGTTCAAATTTACCTTCATAAATATAAAAACTTTCAATTAGGCCTATAATCTGACAACATGCTGCAAGTCTTTGTTCAACTAAATAATTGGCAATACGCTCAAGCGTTTCTTTTTTATCTGAAGTTGTAAGAATAATTACAAAATCACTCATAATTTTTATATTAACAAAAAAGCTCCCCGCTTTCAAGCAGGGAAGCCTATGCAAACAAAGAGGGGGCTATGTAAATATAATATGTCCATCTAATGACATTTCGTAAAACTGACCCACTGTTACAATATCATCAAGTTGCTCGCAAAAATCTTCCTTTTTTAAATGAAACATATCCACTGTAGCCTTGCAAGCATAAATCTTGCCACCAGCATCATGTATCATTTCCAAAAACTCACCAACAGGTGGTATATCCAGTTTGTCCATTTCTTTTTTCATCTTTAAACTCGCAAAACTTGACATACCAGGCAATATACCAACTAAAGAGGGTATATGTAAGGCAGGATTACCTACGGTTGCAACTTTTAATTTATCCATGCGAGATTTAATAATAGCTTCTAAGCCAAAAAAAGTAAAAAACAATATAGCTTCAATTCCTTCCATTAAAGCCCCATTAGCCATAATTAAACCAGGATAGACACCATCCAAATAACCTTTTGAAATAATTATTGATACTTTATTCATACATGCACCTATACACAGCCAACAGGTTTTTTTATACCTGCAATTTTAGCAGCTTTCTTGGCTGGGCCTTTTGGAAACAGTTCGTATAGTTCCTTAGTTGAAACACCGCTTTCCTTGGTTAATTTTCTTATGGAAGGTCCACTTCCATGCTCTTTAAACTCTTTTTGCATAAATTCAATTACAAGCCAGTGTCTATCAGTTAAATTTTCAATACCTTCTTCTTTAGCTATTACTTCAGCAACCTCCTTTGTCCAATCAGCAAAATTAACCAAGTAACCTTCATCATCTGTTGGTATACTTTTGCCTCCAACAACCAAATTTCCCATAAAAAACCTCC
>NZ_JBMFGQ010000021.1:0-28333 GCF_049977265.1 Desulfurella sp.
TTAAAGTTAAGTGCTTATCGCTGAATATACCAATCCATGCAAGCTCTAAATCTAAATAATCAAAAACTAAATCAAGAAGAATATCAAAATTTAGCTTTTCAAAGTCTTTAATTAAAATAGAATAGGTTTTATAGATTATATCATCGAGGTTGTTTTTGGTTTGATTCATAAATAACATTATACAAAAACTAATTTTTAAATCAAATTATTTATGTAAAATATTGAATATATAATTGAATTATATTATAATTAGTTAACTTAAAGAGATGTAGGGGGTTATATGTCTGTTTTGTTTATGAGCGAGGATTGGATAAAATTGGTTGCAAATCAATGGAATACAAATAACCAAATTATACAGCAAGATTTAAGAAATTTTACTGCAAGCTGGGAATACTATATTGAAGACAGGCCTAATTTGCCACATTTAATGATGGTATGTGAAAAAGGAAAAATTGTTTTTGCAGGTAAAAAAGATGAGAGAATATGTGATTTTGAGATGTGGACTTCACTGGAAAACTGGAAAAAAATCTTAAATAAAGAAATATCGTCCAAAATGGCATTAATGAGCAGAAAACTAAAATTTAAAGGTTCAATGATGACAGCTTTAAAATACATGAAAGCATTTGAAATTCATTTAAATATATTGGGAGAAATTGAAGCAGATTTTGATATTTAGAGGTTTTATATGATTAGATTTAGTGTTGATCCTAATTATGCAGGTAAAAATTTACCTGGATGGTTTATGGTTGCCTCATATTTACAAAAAAGCATAGGTCAAAGGGTTAAGTTTATACCGTATAAAGATTTTGATGAGGCACGAAATGCGGTGCTTTCTGGTGCAATTGATATAGTTTATGCAAACCCATTTGATTGGGTTTTTTTTATGAATGAAATAGGTTTTTTGCCTATCGCAAAACCTCGTAATCACTTTGATGAAGTTATTGTTTGTTCAAAAAAGTATAAAAGTTATTTAGAACTTACAAAACCAATAAAAATAATATCTGCTCACAAAAAAACATTTGTGCATATGGTGGGTTTGTTTTTGCTTGAGAAAGCTGAAATTGATTTAGATAGTTGTAAATTTAATTTTTCTGGTAGCTATCAAAGTGTAATAAAAAATGTTTTGCAATCAGAGTACGATATAGGATTTGTTTTAAGCGAAGTTTATGAAAAATCATCAGTTATTATTAAAAGTCAACTTAATATTTTAGATGTTTCAAACGATGGTTTTGTTTTTCATGCGTTTTGTATATCACCACGTTTAATTGAATTACAAAAAAGCATTACTGAGTCAATTTTGAATTTTAATAGTAAATTATTAGATGATATTGGTTTTGAAGGTTTTGAAACAATTAGCGAAGATGAAATTTTTACAATATCTAGTCTTGCAAATGAATATATTGGAAGTTTAAATCGAGAGGCTTCTTAAAAAATAGTTAATTTCAAATGGGTTTTTAGCTACAAGACAAATATTAGATAACGCTTCAATTTTTGCCTGAGCAGATTCGTCTTTTATAGATACAATTGCTCCAGCATGACCCATCTTTTTTTGTTTTGGTGCATTTTTGCCAGCAATATATGCAATAACTTTTTTTGACATGCTTTTTATTGTATCTAGGGCTTTAATTTCTAAATTTCCGCCAATTTCGCCAATCATAATAACGCATTTAGTTTGGGGATCATCTTCAAAAAAATTTAATACCTCAGCAAAACTCATACCCAAAACTGCATCACCACCAATACCTAAAGCTGTCGAAATACCATAACCTGCTTCTTTTAACTGCAAGGCAATCTCGTACATAAGCGTACCTGACCTTGAAACTAGGCCAATATTGCCTTTGTTAAATATTTGCTCTGGCATGATACCAAGCTTGCACTCATTTGGTGATATTATACCTGGTGTATTTGGACCAATGATTTTCATGTCACTTTTTTGCGCAAATGCTTTGACTTTTAACATATCTTGCAAGGGTATGCCTTCTGTTATTACAATCGCTAGTTTTATACCCGCATCTTGGGCTTCTAATATGGCATCTGCAGCACTATTTGCAGGCACAAATATCAAGCTTGTATCTGCCTGCACATGCTGTAGAGCTTGATTGGCACAATTAAAAACAGGAATATCAAGCCCTTCAACGTATGATTTACCAAAGCTAACACCTGCTACAATTTTTGAACCGTATTGCAAGCAAAGTTTTGTATGCAATATACCCTGCTTGCCAAGACCCTGTACTATTGCTTTAGTTGATGTGTTAATTAATATACTCAATTTTTTTCTCCAGCAAGAAGTATGGTTTTTTCAATGCCTTCTCTTAAGTTTTTTGCCATACTGATGTTGCTTTTTTTATAAGCATTTAAAATATCAATTGCTTCTTTTTTGTTTGCACCTTCAAGTCTAGCAACAATCGGCAAATTAAAGCTATAGGCATCGCAGAAATCTACCAAAGCTTGTGCAACTATATCGCATCTTACAATGCCTCCAATAATATTGACAAATATAACTTTTACCCTTGTATCCTGGTGGATAATCTCTAACGCTTTAAAAATTGATTCTTTGGTAGCACTGCCTTTTATATCCAAAAAATTTGCGCATTTGCCACCGAAGTCTTCTATTGTATCCAAACAAGCCATTGCAAGCCCTGCCCCATTAACCACCATAGCAATATTTCCATCTAGCCTTACATAATTTAAGTTATTTTGGCTTGCTTGAAACTCAAGGGGCTCTTGTTGTAATATGTCTGTATATGACAGGATTTTTTCCTGTCTAAAAAGTGCGTTATCATCTATTACAATTTTTGCATCAAGTGCAAAAAAATCACTACCGGTATCAAGCAAAGGGTTTATTTCTAAAAGCTCTGCATCGATATCTTTGTAAAGCATAAAAAGTTTTGATATTAAAATTACAAAATTATTTGCTTTATTTTTTTCAAAATTAAAAGCGCATGCCGCTTTTTTTGCGTAAAATTTGGAAAAACCCAGAAGTGGATCTATACAGACCGTATTGCTTTTGCTTACTTTGAAGGTTTCTTGAATATCTACTCCACCTTCTTTTGAAACAAGTATAGTATTGCATTGATTGTTTCTATCCGCAAAAATGCTTACATATAGCTCTTGATTACCCAGTAAGGCTTCTTCTATATAGATAGCAGAAACGATTTTTCCTTCTTTTGGCGTTTGTGGCGTTATTATGCGTTTGCCTAAGAATTTTTTACAGAAGCTAATAGCTCCTTGCTTATTATAAATTTTTTGAATGCCACCAGCTTTGTTTCTTGCTCCCGCGTGAACCTGCACTTTTGCAATGTAGGTTTTACCTGTTTCAAATGGTATGCTATCTATTTGTTTCGTGTTTGTTACGACAAAACCTTTAGGTATATTTACACCATATCTTACTAATAATTCTTTTGCTTGATATTCGTGTATATTCATTTGTAAACTACATTAGCATACTTTAAACTTTTTTTCAAATACAAGTTTACTCGTAGAGGTCGTAGAAGCTTGACTTTGATATTACTATATCTTCAAAATCTCCTACTTGCCTTTCTCTTTTTAGTTTAACTAAACCGTCAATTTCTGGGGCATCTAAAAAGCTTCTTGCTATTTTTGGACCATCTATAATCACTTTTAATTTTTTGCCAATAAATCGTTCTAAGTTTTTTTTGCTTAATCTTTTTTGTGTATCAAGCAATAGTGCTTTTCTTTTTCTTTTTGTATTATAGGCAACAACATTACCATAAGTGGCGCTTTTTGTATTTGCTTCTTTTGAGTATTCAAATGCTCCAAGCCTATCAATCCTGTAATTGTTTATAAAATCCAAAATCTCGTTAAAATCTTTTTCCTCTTCGCAAGGGAAACCTACTATAAAAGTTGATCGTATGGCAACATCATATTTTAAAAGTTTATCAAATAAATTGCAGATAAATTTCTTATCATAGTTTCTTTGCATGAGTTTTAATATTTTATTACTTACATGCTGAAGTGGTATATCAAAATATGGCACAATTCTGGGTGTTGAGGCAATTGTGTCTATTAAGTCGTCAGTTATGGAAGATGGATACAGGTAGAGTACCCTTATCCAGTAATTGCCTTCAATTTTAGATAAATCTTTTAAGAGCTTTGAGAGGCTATTGTTATTGTAACAGGAGGTGTCTTGAGCTATTAGAACAATTTCTCTTATGCCTTTTTCAAGCAATTGGATAAATTCGCTTTTTATATATTCTGGATTTTTTTGTCTGTATGGACCTCTTATTTGAGGTATTGTGCAAAAACTGCAATTGTGGTGACATCCATCGGATATGCGTAAATATGCATAAGGGTACGTTGTAATTATTCTTTCTTCAACACCAAAAGGTTTTCCAAAATCGCAGTAATTAAACTTTTTGTTTAAATTAACGGAATTTGTACTGTTTGTATCTACAAACACATCAATTTCTGGTATTTGCGATTCAATTTGATTTTTAAACCTGCTTATAAGACAGCCTGCTACTACAAGTTTTTGATTTTCTTTTTTGTTTTGAGCGATTTCTAAAATTTTATTAACAGATTCTTTAATAGCCTTTTGTATAAAAGCGCAAGTGTTAACAAACAATATATCAGCTTTCTCTGGATCGTATACAAATTCAATATTTTGTTTTGAAAAGTTATAAAGTATATTTTCTGTGTCAACCAAATTTTTTGGACAACCTAAACTTACCACATAGCATTTCATGATAAAACTTTTTTAAGTGTAGCACTTTTTGCTTTTTTTATATCATCAATGGGTACATTTATTAAATCGTTTATCTTTAGACTTTGTTCTTGTGTGGTAAAGCCTAATCTGTAAGCATTTATGCCACTTTCGTAAGCAATGGATTCTATAGCGTCAAAGTCTTGATTTTTAATCTCAATTATAATGTTTGCTTGAGACTCGCTAAATAAAAACTCGTGTGGGTTTGAATTTATATTGATTTTAATATCGCACCCAATATTGTTTTCGCACATAGAAGCCAAACAGCATGCAAGTCCGCCCATTGAGATGTCTTTTGCACTGATAATTAGTCTGTGTTTTTTATGTGCAATATCAAAAAATTTTTTTAAAGATAAATGTAGTTTAACTTTTGGGTCAGGGACTTTACCGTCAATTTTGTTGTGCAAATAATACAGGTACTGACTTCCACCTAAATTTTGTTCTACATCATTTAATAGTACGATAGTGTCACTAGCTAATTGAAATTGGCTTGGTATTACGTCTTCTATTTTACCAATGCCTACCATAGCAATAGTAGGCGTGGGAAAAATATTTTCTGCTACAGTTTCATTATATAAACTTACGTTACCACTTACCACAGGTGTATTTAAAGACTCACAGGCATGCTTTATTCCCTCAATTGATTCTACAAATTGCCACATAACTTCTGTATTTTCTGGGTTACCAAAATTCAGGCAATCTGTGATTGCAACAGGTTCGCCACCGCTTGCAATGATATTTCTATAATTTTCCAGCACGGCTATTTGTGACCCAATATTTGGGTCAAGATAACAATATATGGGGTTAACGCTTGTGCTTGCAAAAACAGCCGCGCCTGTTTGTTTTACAGCTATTGCGCATGCATCGCCTTCTGGGCCCTTTAGTGTATTTGTTTGAACGGTTGAGTCATATTGTTCAAAAATTGGCGATTTATCGGTTAAATTAGGCTTGCTAATTAACGTTAGCAAAGTTTGATTATAATTTTTTGGTTCTTGTGTGTCGATTTCTTTATTAATTTTTTCGATATAGGCTGCCTTTGTGTATTTTCTATTATAAACAGGCGCTTCTATAATGCCCAAATCAAATTCGCCTATTGTTTGGTTTTTAAAGCGCAAGATTACCTTTTTGTCTTTTATAACTTTACCAATAATTTTGGCATCCAGGCTCCATTTTTTAAAAATATTCAAAATTTCGCTGCTATTTGTTGGGTTGGCTACTATCAACATTCTCTCCTGACTTTCTGAGAGCATTATTTCAATGGGTGTAAGATTTTCTCTCAAAGGTACATTATCAAGGTATAGCTCAACACCGACGCCACCTTTTTCAACCATTTCGAATGCACTTGAAGTTAAACCTGCTGCACCCATGTCCTGTATCGCTTCAACTAAAGATTTGTCCATTACTTCAAGACAGGCTTCTATTAATAGTTTTTCGGTGAATGGATCACCTATTTGAACTGTTGGTCGATTCTTGGATGATTCTTCGTCAAAAGAACTTGAAGCCATGGTAGCGCCATGTATACCGTCTTTGCCTGTTTTTGATCCCACGTATATCACATCTGCACCAACTGTTTTTGCTATGCTTAAAAAAATCTTTTCTTTTTTAGCTATACCCAAAGTAAATGCATTAACCAGAATATTGTTGTTATAACAATCCAAAAACATAGTTTGACCGCTTGTAGTAGGAACTCCAACGCAATTGCCGTAATCACCAACACCTCTTACAACACCGTCAAGTAAGTATGGTGTTTTTGAATGATTTAATGATCCAAAGAATAACGCATCCATGTTAAGCACCGGTCTTGCACCCATGGTAAAGACATCCCTTAATATACCGCCAACGCCTGTTGCAGCACCGTTATATGGATCTATATACGATGGATGATTATGAGATTCCATTTTAAAAACAGCTACATAACCATCTCCAATATCAATTACGCCTGCATTTTCTCCAGGACCTATGATAACCTTATCAGATTTTGTTGGGAGTTTTTTTAGGTAAATTTTTGATGATTTGTAACTGCAATGCTCACTCCATAATGAAAAAATTATAGCTTCTTCAATCTCGGTTGGTTTTCTTTTAAGTCTATTTTCTAATAGTTCTAGCTCTTCATCATTTAGATAACGCTTTGTCATATTATAAACCTCTCTAAACTTTTAAATTTTTTTACAAAATCGTTTTTATTGTTTTTAAAAAGAGCACTGCCAACAATAATCTCGTTTGCACCAGCATCAATGAGATTTTTGGCATTTGCTAAATTAACACCTCCATCAACCTGTATTACAAAGTCAAGATTGTTTATGTATCTATATTTTGCCAAGTATTCTATTTTTTTTATAGAATTTTCTATAAATGCCTGTCCACCAAATCCAGGATTTACTGACATTACAAGTACACCATCAATATAGTCTAATATATATTCCAATAAAGCTGGTGATGTAGCAGGATTAATAGAAACCAAGGCCCTCGTGTTTTTTTCTTTTATAGAGTTAATAAGCCTATTTAGATGGTAATCAACCTCTTGATGAATTGTTATAGACCAAGCGCCAGCATCTATAAATTTTTGAACCCAAAAAGAAGGATTGGCAACCATTAAATGAACATCTAAATTTAAATTTGTAGTTGAATGAATTTGTCTTGTGATGTCAGGTCCAATTGTAATATTTGGTACAAAATTACCATCCATAATATCTAAGTGCAGCATATCACACCCAGCAGTTTCTATCTCTTTAATTTCTTCTTCAAGCTTTAGAAAGTTGCACGATAAAATTGATGCCAATAGTTTAGTTTGTATCACGTTCGATTTCTCCTACTATTTCTTCAATAATGTTTTGTAAACTAACAATACCTATACTCGTTTTATGATCATCAATCACAACCAATAGGTGCATTTTGTTCTTTATCATCAGTTTAAATGCTTTGTCTATTTTTACATTTTGATTTATAAACAAGGGTTTTCTTGAGATAGAAAGTATAGTCTCTTTACTATCAATGTCAAACTCCCACTTGCGTTTAATTAAATCTTTAACATACAAAACCCCCATAACTTGATTACGCTTTTGTTTATATATAGGTATTCTATTGTAATTTATTTTATCAATGTGCTTTATAAAAGATTCAATTTTTGTATTTGCTTCAAACATCAGTGTTCTCCTCAATGGTACCATTATATCTTTTATTTGTTTTTCTTCAAATTTAAAAACATTTTCTATCATTTGTTGTTCTTGGGGATCAAATACATTATTTGAGCTTTCTATAATATCTTTAAATTCTTTTTCTGTAATAGTTAAAATACTTTCTTGCTGTAAATTTTTTAAAAAAAATTTTCTAAATAATTTTATAATTGCACTAAATGTTTTCACAATAGGCATAGCAATTTTAAATAACATATATAATGGCATTGCAAATATCGTAGATATTAATATATTATTTTTAACTGCCAAACTTTTTGGTGTAATTTCACCAAAAAGTAATAGTATAAAAACAACAATACCACTAGAGATTGCCAGATATTTATTGCCAAATATTGTTTGAAAAATATTTGCGAATAAAATTGATGCAAAAATATTAACAAACTCATTTAAAACTAATAGCATTGTGATAAAATTCTCGAGATTTGCGAGTAAGTTTGTGATAATTTCGTAAGCTTCTGGATTTTTGTGTCTAATATGTAGCAGATGTTTAGCTTTAAGTGAAAATATAGCAGTTTCAGATGAAGAAAAAAAAGCACTTAAAGCTACCATTATAATAAAAAGAAAAATTTTAAATAGCTCAGAAGTGTGTAAATCCATATTGTTTTGGTACAACTATATTATCATTGTCATAAATTGTAAGTTTTTTGCTATTATTTGTTTGCCCAATTAACTTAATATCACCAATTTTGAGTATACTATTTCTGTATTTTTTTTCTGCACAAAATAGTAGTTCGTAGTCTTCGCCTAGTGTAATTTTGTCAATATCGCTTAAATGGTTGCTTTTACATAAATTTATATTTTCTAAAAAAATATTCATACCTATATTGCTTGATGTGCAAATGTGTATAGCATCTTGCAAGAGACCATCGCTTACATCTATCATAGCAGTTGCATAAGGTTTTATTTTGTCAATTAAATCTATTCTTGCTTTTGGGGCCAAAAATCTTTCAAGACACTCATTGCTTTCTGTAACATTATTTTTTAGCGCCCAAAAACCGCACGCGGCGCAGCCAATTTTGCCTGTTACATAAACATCTTGGTTTTCTTTTGCACTTGAGCGTAAAATAGGCTTATCTGTTTCTCCTATTAAAGTTATGTTTATGGATAACTTGTCATCCTTTGTTGTGTTGCCCCCAAGTAGAAATATGTTGTTTTTTGAAAAGTTTATTTGTAGGTTATACAAAAACATTTCTAAACTGGAAGTCTTCATTTCTGGGTTTAAAGATAAAGATAAAAAAGCCCACCTGGGTATGCCGCCACAGGCTACTATATCGCTAATATTAATATTAATAGCTTTGTAAGCTAGTTTATCCATCGGGTGATTGCTAAAAAAATGTATATTTTCTATTAATGTGTCAACAGTTACAAGTATATTTTTATCGTAAATTGGTATTACAGCGCAATCATCACCAATACCCAGTGCATCTTTTGGCTGTTCAAATAAATTTTTTATCTTTTCAATAAGGCCAAATTCGCCTAAGTCTTTTATTGTATCCATTGTTCTATTTTATCGTTTTCTTTTTTGTAGAAATATTTTAATTTTTTTTCTAAATACTCTTGCGTTACAAAACTACCTTTAAAGTTATGTGGGTATAGATATTCTTTGGAGTTAGTTTTTAAATGTTTTGGGACATTAAGTAAAAAACCATTTTTAATATCAGCTTGTGCTTTATTTATAGCTATATATGCTGAATTAGATTTTTTGGCTAAAGCCAGGTAAATTGTGCAAAATGCTAAATTGATTCTTGCTTCTGGCATTCCAATATTTTGAACAATAAAAAGCGTACTTGCAGCAATATTAACAGCATCTTTATCAGCAAGCCCGATATCTTCGCTTGATAGTATGCACAGTCTTCTGGCTATAAATTCTGGATCCTCTCCACTTTCTAACATTCTGGCAAGGTAATATATAGCTGCATCTGGATCTGAGCCCCTTATGCTTTTAATAAATGCCGAAATAAAATCATAGTGATCCTGTAGATTATCATATGACAGATCTATATTAAAGAGATTTTCTACATCTTTTTTTGTAATGTGTTTCAAATTTAGAGCAAGAAGTATATTCATCAATTTCCTTGCATCATGATTTGACTGCTTGATTATTATGAAACGCGCATCATTATCTATCTTAATGCCATGCAAGCAAACTCTATCTAAAAGTATTGATAGATCTTTTTCACTTAAACCTTTAAATTCATAAACAAACAATCTTGAACGCAATGCTCTGTTTAACTTAAAATATGGATTATGAAATGATGTTCCAATTAATACAACATTGTTTTCAACAAAAGATAGTAAATAATCTTGTTGTTTTTGGTCTAGTCTATGAACTTCATCTATTAGTAAAAGTGTTTGTTTATCTGTCAAAGATGATTTTATATCTTTAAAAGTTGAAATTGAAGCGTTTAAATATATATAATTTAAATTTTTTTTCTTTGCTATAAGCTTTGCGTATGTGGTTTTGCCACTGCCTGGTGGACCGAACAATATTAAAGATGGCAAATATGTATTATTGTGATAAAAATTATAAAGGGGTTTTCCTATAGTAAATAAATGTTCTTGACCAACTAGTTTTCCAAAAACTTCAATACTAAAAGCACTTCTGACGATGTTTTCTATTGTTTCGTCTTCCATTGCTTAAATTTTACCAATTTTAACAGAAAAATCAAATTTTTATTGAAAATTTATAAAAACATTATATAATTCAAATATGTTCTTGCCAACAAATGTAAGGTACAGTTTAAGATTTTTAATAGAACTCAAAAAAAGTGATAAACCTTTGAGCCTTAAAAATATTTCTCAAACAACAAAAATCAGTGAAAATTATCTAAAACAACTTGCAGCCAAATTGGAAAAACACGGTATTGTAGAAGGCAAAAAAGGCCCTCATGGAGGATATAGAATTTTGAAAACAAATGTATCACTTAAGGATTTAATAGATATTTTTACTGAAGGTATTAAATTAGCACCATGTGTACAGGATGGCTTTGTTTGCACACTTATTGAAAATTGCCCCTCTACAAAAATGTGGCAAGAAACAAACAAAGCCATAGAAAAGCTTTTTGAGGATATCAAGTTAGAAAATTTTTAGCTATTTAAAGCTTCATATATAGCACACATGTCAATTTTTGAATAATTTGCAAGACCTTTTTTGTAAGTTTCGTTAACTATAGATAAAGCCGGGCAGAAAGCTTTTTTATCTTCTGCTAATTTTACAGCAAATCCTAAATCCTTTTGCATGTGTTCATATGGAAAATGAGTTTCGTAATTGTTTGACAAAATATTTTTGCCTTTTAGTTCAAACATTGAATTCGCAAAAGCACCGGAGTTTAATAAATCAAGCACTACATTCAAGTCTAAATTAAGTTTTTTTGCTAGTTGAAGACCTTCTGCTAATGCTTGCATTGTGATACCCATTACCTGATTGTTTACAATTTTTAAGTAAGAAGCATTTGGTATGTTATCTAAATAAAATACTCTTTTAGAAAGTTTTTTAAAATACGGATTAATTATCTCATAAGCTTTTTTGTCGCCTGCACAAAGTATTATCAATTGGGCATTCTGGGCAGGTAGTTTACTTCCTACAACTGGTGCTTCTAAAAATAAAGCATTTTTGTTTTTTACTTTATCGTAAAGATTTTGAGAATATGAGGCAGAAACAGTGCTGAAATTTACTACAATTTTGCCATTTTCTAAGCCTTCCAGCAATCCATTTTTTGAATTAACAACATTTTCACAAGCTTCATCGTTGCTTAGCATTAAAAATATAATATCACTATTTTGTGCTACCAGTTTGGGATTATCAAAAAACTCAAAATTATCTGTTGCCAATTCATTGATTTTTTGCTTGCTTCTATTGTAGATATTTAATTTTATGCCATCTTTTAAAAGATTATTTGCCATTGCACTACCCATTATTCCAAGTCCAATAAAACCTACTTTCATACTAAACCTCCTTTTTTGTGTTTTCATTCAAATTTTGAGCTTCTTCTATTAATAGTACTGGTATGTCATTTTTTATTGGATATTTTAATTTACAATTGTAACATACTAAAAATTCATTTTCTAATTTGAGTCCACCTTTGCATTTTGGACATACAATAAAATCGAGTATTTTTTTATCAAGCATAAGCTTCCTCCAAAATTTTTTTGAGTTTTTCTTTAAGTTCCAGGTGTTTTTCAAGTTCTTCTTCTTTAATTAGGATCCATTTTAGTTTTATTTCTTTAAAAATATTTTCAAAAAGTTCCAGGTTTGATTCTTTTAGATTTTTTTTCTCTATTACTATTGCATATTTTGGCTTTATTTTTACATTATCAACAATTAAGAAATCTACAAATTTATTTTGAATAATAAAAAAAGCATTTCTATTTTTTCTATCAACGTGTATAAATTCAGATAATCTCATTTTGGGCAGAACTTCTAAATTAAAATCTTTAGCATGTAAAAGCAGTATTTCATAAACTATACGTTCATTTTTTGAAAGCAGGTAATCTTTGAGTGTATATTTTTTTATCTGTGGGGTTTTTAATTCTTTAAATTTTCTAATCAACCATAATACACAGACAATGCTAAAACCAATTAGAAGAACAGAAATATAGTACCATGGTTTCATAAAAACTTCCTTAGCAGTTCAACTTCTTTGAAACGTGTTTTGTTTGTACCTGGCGTTTCTAATATGAAGCTGGCATTTTTAAGTTTTTTTGAGCGCAGAAAGGTTTTAATATTTTCAAAGCCAATCAGACCTTTTCCAAGTTTTTCGTGTCTGTCAAGATTTGAACCAAATGGAGCTTTTGAATCGTTTAAATGCCAAAGTTTTATATTATTAATATCCAATATATTATCAAGTTCTTCCACATCTAAATTATAACCTGTTGCAAATAAATGACAAGTATCTATGCAAAAAAATACATTTTCGCCGATTTTTTCTTTTAAAATTTTTAAATCTTGCAGATTTTTTCCTATACGTGTTGTATTTTCAAGCAAAAGAGTAGTATTTGAAAATTGACTTAAAATTGGCTTTATGGTTTGTGTAACTTTTTGCAAGCAATCTGGATCTTTACATGAGCCAGGATGTAAAACTAAATTATATATTCCAAGCTTATATGCGTTTTCAAACTCGGTTTCAAGTTCGTTGTATGTTTGAGATGTAGGATTTGCTGGGTTTATCAGGTAAGAACAATGTATAAATGCATTTTCTGGGTTTATATTGTAGAGGGATATATTTTGCTTAAAAGCATTTGCAGTTTCATCATCTATTAATTTTTCACTCCACCTGCGAGGGCTTTTTGTAAAAAATTGAAAGCAATCAATATTATAATTATTACACAAAATAGGAAGTTCATCTATTTTGTGTTCAATAGATAAATGTATTCCAAGTTTCATAATTATTTATACCGAGCGCTATTAAAGTCTTGTGAACTAAAACTTGATAGTGCGTTGAAAAGTTCTACCTGGAAGCTTCCAAGTGATTTCGTTTTTGAGGCAGCTATCTCCGAAGATATGCCAAGCATTAAACATGCCGTTAAGGTTGCTTTTAAATAATCTTTACACACACTGGCAGTTGCACCCATAATAGAGCCTAACATGCAGCCAGAGCCAGTAATTTTAGTAAGCGCTATGTCACCGTTTTCGCACAGATATAATTTATTACCATCTGATATTATGTCAGACTTTCCTGTTGTACAAATAACACATTTGAATTTTTTTGCTAAATTCTTTGTAATATTTGTAATGTCATCAATATTTTCAATAGATTCAACTCCTTTTGTTTGTACTTTTATTCCAGATAAATTTGCAATTTCGGATGCGTTAGCCTTTATAATATCAACTTTAATTTCAGACAAGATTTGATTTGCGATGTTGTTTCTAAATTGGCTCGCACCAACGCCAACTGGATCAAAAATAACAGGTATACCCTTTTTGTTAGCATTTTTTGCAGCAACTAGCATTGTTTCAACAATTTTTTTTGTAGGTGTACCCATGTTGATAAGCAATGCAGAGCTTATTTTTATTAAATCTATAGCTTCTTCTTTAGCGTAAGACATAATGGGGCTTGCACCTATTGATAATAACGCATTTGCACTTACGTTTGTAACTACGAAATTTGTTATATTATATACAAGCGGATTTTTTTCTTTAATTGCCTCAAGAATTTTACCAAAATCTTCCATTCTTCCTCCTTTTCCTCAAAAATACTAAAGATAGTTTCAAAAGTCAATTAATTTAGTTTTATTTAATAGGTTGACAGTAATTGATTAAATAATTATAATGGTTTAGTGGACATTTTAAAAATTTTACTTACCTTTGCGGTAGGCTTATTGACAGGTTTTTTAAATGTAATGGCAGGTGGAGGTTCTATGCTTACCTTGCCGCTTTTGACGTTTTTGGGGTTAAGCATAGATGTGGCAAACGGCACAAATAGGGTTTCTATTTTGTTTCAAAACTTAGCTGCCAGTTATAGTTTCAAAAAAAATAAAGTGCATATTTTAAAGCGGTCTTTCATTTTGTCAATTCCTGCAACGCTTGGTGCTATTTGTGGTACACTTGTAGTTGTCCAGATAAACGAAAGTTTATTAAGAAAAATTGCAGCTGTTTTAATCTTGTTTATGGGGACTTTTATTGTTTTAAAAAAGGATGTTTGGAAGAAAAACAAAATCTCAACAAAAAAAAACAATGTCCTATCATATTTAACTTTTTTCTTCATAGGTTTTTATGGTGGTTTTTTGCAAGCAGGTGTTGGGTTTTTATTTATCAGCGCTTTAGTTTTCCTTGAGGGTTTTGATATAGTAAAAACAAATGCTGCAAAAGTGGCAATAATTGCCGTATATACTATAGCTTCTTTAATAATTTTTATTATTCACAATCAAGTAGATTGGAAGATAGGTATTGTATTAGCTATAGGTAGCGCCATTGGTTCAAGTTTTGGTGCACGCTATATGGTATTGAATGAAATAGTATGGGTAAAATACTTACTTTTTATTGCTATTTTAGTTGCAACCTTAAAGATGTTCTTTTCCTAAGTTTCTATTTTAATTTCTATAATATTGGGTTTTTTTGTATCTTCTTTTACGACAGGAAGCGTGTTGTTTTCTCTAGCATTTAATTCTTGAATTCTTTTATAGAGTTCTTCTATAAGCTTTTCAAGGTCTTTGATTTGATTTTTAAGTCTCATTATAACATCTACGCCAGCTAAGTTGACGCCAAGCGTTTTGGTCATTTCTTTAATAAATCTTATATCTTCTATATCTTCATCGGTAAAAAATCTGACATTGCCTTTTGTTCTTTTAGGTTTTATAATACCGCTCTTTTCATATTCTCTTAAAGTTTGTGGGTGAATATCAACGATTTTACAAAATACGCCTATGCTATATACATCTTTTTTGAACCTCATAAAATCTCCTTTACAATGTTTTACTTAAAACATCCATTTGTTCTCTAGTTAAATCTCGCGGCATTTTTATATTTGCTTTTGCATACAAAGGCCCATTTTTTAAACCTTTATTTGAAATCTTAAATATTGTACCTGTTTGGGTACCTTTTGGTATTTTTATTGTAATATTGCCATATGGTGTTTTAACCTCAGCACTTCCACCGAGAAGTGCTATTTTAAGCGGTATTTCAAAATCAGTATATAACTTGTTATCTTTTATATAAAAATTAGGGTCTGGTCTGACATTAACAGTTAAATGAAGATCTCCCCTACCGATACGGGTTTTTTTGCCTTTTCCTTTTATTTTTAACTTAGTACCATCAACAGTGCCTTCTGGAATTTTAACTTTAATTTGTTCATTATCAATATTTAGTGTTACAATATCACCTTTGAGTGCCTGGTTAAAATCAAGCGTTAAATTATATGCAATATCGCCTTGTTCTTGTTCCATGTCGTTAAAAAAAGAAAAACCATTAAAATCGTTGAAATTTCCAGTACTTTTTGATTTTTTTCTAAATAAGTTAAAAATATCCCCAATATCAAAGTTAGAATTGTTTGTGTAGTAATTAGAGCGAAAGTTATCATAATTTTGATCACTTGAATCAAAACCACTAAATCCAAATTGGTCATACTGAGCTTTTTTTTCTTTATCAGACAGGACTGAATAAGCTTCATTAATTTCTTTAAATTTTTTTTCTGCCTCTTTATTATTTGGATTTAAATCCGGGTGATATTTTCTAGCTAATTTTCTAAAAGCTTTTTTTATTTCTTCATCTGTAGCATTTTTACTGACGCCTAAGACTTCATAAGGATCCCTCATAGTTACCTCCTACTCCTTTGCTGTTAATATAATATTTAAGATGAAAATGTCAAGTATAGATTTTTATACTTGACAATCTTTTATTAGGGATTATATTTGAAACGAAAAAATAAAAATTTGGAGGTGTGATATGTTTAAACCATTAGAACCCTTTAAGGAGTTAACAACTCTTCAAGAAAGGATTAACAAAATGTTTGAAGACGTATTGCCATCTTTTAGCTTGCAAGATTCTAAATGGCTGCCAGCTGTAGATATTTATGAAGCAGATGGTAATATTCAGATTGAAGTAGAAATACCCGGAATGGATGAGAAGGATTTGAAGGTTAAAATTGAGGATAATACTCTAACGATTTCTGGTGAAAGAAAATTCGAGAAAAAGGAGTCAAAAGAGAATTATTATCGTATTGAGCGTAATTATGGTAGTTTTACAAGAAGTTTTTTTTTGCCAGACAATGTTGATAAAGAACTAATTAAGGCAAAGTACGAAAATGGCATATTGAAACTAGAGCTACCTAAAAAACTAGAAGCAAAACCAAAAGAAATTGAAATTGCAGTACAAAAGTAAAAAAATCACCAGGGGGGTTATCGCCCCCTTTGGGTTAAATGAGGTATATTTATGGATATAAATAAATTAACAATTAAATCTCAAGAAGCATTGCAAAATGCAAAAAATATAGCGAATTCTTACGGTAATCAGTTTGTTAGTTCTCTACATTTACTCAAAGCCTTGATTGATGATAAAAATGGTATAACATCTACTGTATTAAAAAAAATAGGCGTAAACACAAACCAATTAAACAATGAAATTGATATGTCAATTGAAAAAATTCCAAAGGTAAGCAATATACAAGATGATCAGATATACATAACTTCAGAGCTAAATGATGTTTTTAAAAGAAGTGAAGAAGAGGCAAATAATTTAAAAGATGAATATATAAGCGTAGAACATTTCTTGCTTGCGTTGACTGAAAGATGCGATGCAGCGGTTGTTTTAAATGTAGTTGGCGCCACAAAAGACAAAATTTTAAAAAGTTTAGTGGATATTAGAGGTGGAGTGCGCATTACAGATCAAAACCCTGAAGAAAAGTATGAAGCTTTAAAAAAATATGGAAAAGACATAACTGAACTTGCAAAAGCAAATAAACTTGATCCAGTAATAGGCAGAGACGAAGAAATAAGGCGTACCATTCAGATTCTGTCCAGACGCACAAAAAATAACCCTGTTTTAATAGGTGATCCTGGTGTTGGAAAAACTGCAATTATTGAAGGCTTAGCTCAAAGGATAGCAAAAGGAGATGTGCCTGAGAGTCTCAAAAATAAATTATTAATAGCGCTAGATTTAGGCGCTTTAGTTGCTGGGGCAAAGTATAGAGGTGAATTTGAAGATAGATTAAAGGCAGTTTTAAATGAAGTAAAACGATCAGAAGGTAATATTATTTTATTTATTGACGAACTTCATACAATAGTAGGCGCTGGAGCAAGCGAAGGTAGCCTTGATGCTTCAAATATGTTAAAACCCATGCTTGCAAGAGGAGAACTAAGATGCATAGGTGCAACAACACTCAAAGAGTATAGAAAGTACATAGAAAAAGATGCGGCCTTACAACGACGTTTTCAGCCAGTATTTGTAGCAGAGCCTAGCGTTGAAGAGACTATATCAATTTTAAGAGGTTTGAAAGAAAAATACGAGATTCATCACGGTGTTAAAATAAAAGATGCTGCAATTATAGCAGCTGCAGTTTTGTCAAATAGATACATTACAGATAGATTTTTGCCAGACAAAGCAATAGATTTAATAGATGAGGCTGCAGCAAGCCTGAAAATTCAGCTGGAAAGTACATTTGAGCCCATAGATAATCTAAATAGGAAGATTGCACAGCTTGAAATAGAAAAAGAAGCCCTAAAGCGCGAAAAAGATGAAGAATCCAAAAAAAGACTTGAAACTTTAGATAATGAATTAGCTCAGCTCAAAGAACAATTAAATGTTTTAAACGCAAAATGGCAGTTTGAGAAAAACCTGATAAAAGAAATACAATCTATTCAAGAAAAAATCGACAATACAAAATCTCAGATTGAGTTAGCTGAAAGAAGCGGTGATTTCGAGAAAGCAAGTATTTTAAAATATGGCGAATTGCCAAAGCTAACAAGAGAACTAGAAGAAAAAAATAAACAGCTAAATAGCCTTGACGAAAGACTTTTAACACAGGAAGTAACAGAAGAAGAAATTGCAAACATAATATCAAGATGGACAGGCATACCAGTGCAAAGAATGCTCGAAGGCGAAAAAGAAAAACTTATCAAAATGGAAGAAAACCTTCAAAAGCGCGTTGTAGGTCAAGATCAGGCAGTTGTAGCTGTGAGTGACGCTGTAAGAAGGTCAAAACTCGGCCTGTCCGATCCAAATAGACCTATAGCCTCTTTTATATTTTTGGGACCAACAGGTGTGGGAAAAACTGAATTATCAAAAGCATTGGCTGAATTTTTATTTGATGATGAGCGTGCATTGATTCGAATTGACATGAGTGAGTATATGGAAAAGTTTTCTGTTTCTAGACTAATTGGCGCACCACCTGGCTATGTGGGGTACGAAGAAGGTGGCCAATTAACCGAAGCAGTTAGAAAAAGGCCATATTCTGTTATACTGCTTGACGAAATAGAAAAAGCTCACCCAGATGTTTTTAATATACTTTTGCAAGTTTTAGACGATGGTCGACTTACCGATTCCAAAGGCGTTACGGTTGATTTTAGAAATACCATAATTATAATGACTTCAAATTTAGGTAGTCAATACTTAATAAATTTAAGACAAGACGACACAATTGAAGAATTTAAAAAAGATTTTGAAAAATCAAAAGAAAACATCAATTTAGAATTGAGAAAATTTTTTAAAGTGGAGTTTTTAAATAGAATTGATGAGATTATCATATTTAATCCGTTAAGTATTAAAGAGATTAAAAAAATTGTAAGATTGTTGCTTTCTAAAACCCAAAATAAACTGCTCCAAAAAGGTTTTAAAATTAGCTTTTCGGAACAGCTTTTAGAGAAAGTTGCCCAAGAAGGCTTTGACCAAGTATATGGCGCAAGACCGCTTAAGCGCTTTATTCAAAATAATATAGAAAATGCAATAGCAAAAAAAATTTTAACTAACGAGGTCACAAAAGATTATTCATACCTTGTAAATATCTCAAAAGACGAGATTGTATTTTTAAAACAGTAATAAAAAAGCGGCTAGATGTTCTAGTCGCTTTTTTAGTTGATTTTTTAGTAAATATGTCATAAATTCTAAATATGAGGTATATCATTGTTGTAATATGTATTGTTGTTTTTATAGAGCGAGCGTTTGCAGGAAGCATAGGTGATTACTCAAATTTAAATTTACTGCCCGAAACTTCTCTATTTGATTCTAATTCAACAAATATTAATTTAGGAAAAATAAATACAAATAAAAATACATCTGTAGGCATAGGACTAAGTGCAAATGTAGATAAATGGAATATATGCTCTGGAAGATACTCTTTAAATTCACTATGTGTTGATTCAAATTTTAGCCAACCAGTTACGCAAACACTTATTGGTCCAAAGATAAATTTTGAGAGCAAATCTCCTCAAGGTGGTTTTGAGTCAAGTGTTTCGTACACTTCATCAAAAACTCTTCCAATAGAGTCTTCTCAGGCTCCAGCAAATATAAACCGTTTTAAAATGGAATCCAGTGTAAATTTCAACTTAACAAACGATGCTCAATTAAAATTTATCGGAGAATATAAACATAATCAAGTAGACAAAAATCCAAACAGTATAATAAATACTATACCAAAAGACGAATTTGGTGTAGGTCTTAAACTTAATATTGGTTTTTAGATTGACCTAATTCTTTTGATCGTTTTGTGGCTGCTTCTATTGTGTCCATTAAAATACCCCTTAAACCTGCACGTTCCATAACATTTAAGCCATAAATTGTAGAACCACCAGGCGAAGTTACTAAATCTTTAAGTTCTGCTGGGTGCGTTTTAAGCTTAAGCACAAGCTCTGCAGATCCCTTAAGCACTTGAGCAGAAAGCTTAATTGCATCTTTACGCTTCAAACCCATTTTTACGCCAGCATCTGCCATCGCTTCAATAATTTCAAACGCATAAGCAGGTCCACTGCCAGATAGACCAGTTATAGCATCCATCAGATCTTCAAAATCAATCACTACAGTTCTACCGATTAGGCTCATTATAGCAATTACTATTTCTTCTTCCTCTTTGTTTATATAGTCGTTGCAATAAATAGCAGTAATAGATTCTCTTACCAAGGCGGCAATATTTGGCATTGTCCTTGCAATTTTTGCATCTTGCCTTAGAAATCCTGCAATATCTTGCGTCTTAATACCAGCTGCAATAGATATAATGAGCTTTTTATCGTCAACTGCTTCTTTGATATCAGATAAGCAATCAAAAATATCCGCTGGTTTAACAGCAATTATTATAATTTGTGATTGACTTGCAAGTTCAAAATTATCAAACACTGATATGTCATATTCTTCTCTAATGATATCGCCTTTGTGTTTATCAGCTGCAAAAATATTTTCTTTTGGTATGCCCATGCTGATTAAGCCACTTAGAAAAGCACTTCCCATATTGCCTACGCCGATAAAACCTATTTTTTTGTTTTTTAGCATTTTTACCCTCCTGCTCTAAAATATACCAAAAAATTTTAAAATTGTGTATAATTTTTATGTGGATATTTTATTTTATGAAATCTTAAATTTTGCTTTATCAAAAAAACTCTTTTACAAAAATCAAAAAATAGGTATTGGTGTTTCTGGAGGTGGTGATTCTGTATTGCTTTTTTATTTTTTTAAAAGTATACAAAAAGAATTTAATTTAGATTTGGTTGTGCTTCATTTTAACCATAAAATAAGGCCTGATTCAGATGATGATGAAGTGTTTGTTGAAAATTTGGCAAAAAAACACAATGTGTATTTTTTTTCTGATAGAGCTGATGTTCTTAAAATTTCTAGACAAAAAAATACAAACCTAGAAGAACAGGCAAGACTTCTTCGGTATGATTTTTTTAATAAATGCAAAGATAAGTTTAATTTGGATAAAATTGCTACAGCTCATAACAAAAACGATCTTGTGGAAACTTTCTTGATTAACTTAATACGAGGTTCATCGCTTGATGGATTGACTTCACTAAAATCAAGCAGGCAGTTTTATATTAGACCAATATTATGCATAGAAAAAAGCCGGATTTTAAATTATTTGCATAAAAACAATTTAGAGTATAAAACTGACATTACAAATTTTGATACTTCATATAAAAGAAATAAAATAAGACTGGAATTACTTGAAACACTAAAATCCTACAACCCAAATATTTTATCCACTTTGTTTAGAGAAGTTGAATTGTTAAGTAATGATAGAGATTTTCTAAACAAAGTCGCTTATGAAAATTATTTAAAAGCTGCTTTTTTTTACGAAGGCAAAGCAATTATTAATACTGAGATTTTATCAACTAATTACTCTATAAAATCCAGGGTTTTAAAAATGGCAGTAAGCAAAATAACAAATGACTTTTATTCTTTAAGCTTTCAAAATATAAACCGTTTAATTGAAACTATTGATTTAGGTAAAATTTTAGTTCTCAGGAAACGTTTTAAAGCCTACAAAATAAACAATTTATTAATTATCGAAAAAATATGAATTTATCTATTGCAATAAAAAAAGTTCACGACTACTTAGCTAAAAATATTGTGATAAATCCTATGCTTGAGAGCATTATAATAGCACGCTATGTATTAAAAAAAGATGATATGTTTATTTTATCAAATCCTAATCTTAATATAAATTTGTTTGATTACAAAAAAATGATAAAGATTGCTAAAAAAAGGATAGATGGTTATCCACTTTCTTATATAACACACAAAAAAGAATTTATGGGCTTAGAGTTTTATGTTAACAAAAATGTACTTATACCAAGGCCAGAAACAGAAAATTTAGTTGAACACGCTATAGAGTATATAAATAAGTATCGATTTAAAAATATTTTGGATCTTTGCACAGGTTCTGGATCAATAGCAATTTCTATACAACGTTTCACAAATGCTAATGTTATTGCCTCTGATATTTCGTATAGCGCTTTAAGAGTAGCGTTTATCAATAAAACCTTTCTAAAATCAAATATATTTTTAATTAATTGTAACTTACTTAATTGTTTTAAAAGTGGCTTTGATGTTATTGTGTCAAATCCACCATATATTCTGCCAAGTGAATTTGAAACATTATCAAAAGAAGTAAAGCATGAACCAAAAATAGCTTTATTGTGTGATGAAAAATACGAACTTATAGAAAAAATTATAAAAAAATCAAAAAATCTTACAAAGTACTTAATGTTAGAAATATCGCCTAATATGCGAAAATTTTTAGAATCTTTTCAAGAGTTTTTGTATATCAAAAAAGATTATGCAAACAAAGATAGAATTGCTGTATTTAAATTTTAGCAAGTTTATTTACTAAATCTTCAAGTTCTTCTTTTGAGCCAAAAGTCATTTCAATTTTACCTTTTTTTCCAGAATATTTTATTTTAGTTTTTATTTTAAGCGTATTCTGTAACAAGTTTTCATATTCACTAAAATCATAACTAATGGTTTTTTCCTTGACAATAGCTTCTGTATCACGAACATTTATTTTTTTTACTGCTATTAAGTTTGCTAATTCTATTTGAAACTTTTCGTCATTTAGAGACAACAATGCCTTTGCATGCCCTGCTGTAACCTTATTTTCTTTGATTAGCTTAATGACTTGTTTTGGCAAATTTAATAATCTTAATGTATTTGCTATCGTAGCGCGATTTTTTCCAAGTTTTTCTGCCAATTCTTCTTGAGTGTAGTCAAAGTTTTCTATTAACTTTTTATATGCTAATGCTTCCTCTAAAGGATTTAAGTCTTCCCTTTGAATATTTTCTATCAATGCAATTTGGGCTGCTTCTTCATCTGAAAAATTTTTAATAATAGCAGGTATTGTTTGTAATCCGGCAAGTTTTGAAGCTCTAAGTCTGCGTTCTCCTGCAATAAGTTCGCAAGAATCTTCTTTTTTTCTTATTATAATTGGCTGAATTACACCTTTTTCTTTTATTGAATTAACAAGTTCTAAAAGAGAATCATCGCTTTCAAAATTTCTTGGCTGGTAAGGGCTTGGTTTTATATCATCAATTGCTATATTTTCAATATTTTCACTGTCTTCTTTAAAATCGCTAAATATAGCAGACAAGCCTTTACCCAAAGCTTTTTTTTCAGCCACTTTTTAATACCTCTTTAGCAAGAGCCAAATAATTGATACTGCCTGCGGATTTTATATCGTATGTAATTACGGATTTGCCAAAACTAGGAGCTTCTGCTAATTTTATATTTCTTGGAATAAGTGTTTTAAACATGTATTTGAAGAAATGTTGTTTTATTTCATTTTCAACCTGTCTTGATAGGTTATTTCGTTTATCATGCATTGTTAATAGAATGCCTTCAATTTTAAGGTTTGGGTTGAACGTTTTTTTGGCAAGATTTATAGTATTAATTAATTGAGCTAAACCTTCAAGCGCAAAATACTCGCATTGCACAGGGACAAGAACAGAATCAGATGCTACAAGTGCATTTATTGTAAATAAGCTCAGTGATGGTGGACAATCAATGAGTATATAATCAAACTGGTCTTTAACCTGAGTTACCAAGTTTTTCAAAATAAACTCTTTGCCTTCTTTGTCTTTAAGCTCGCTTTCTATTGCGATGGATGAGATATTTGAAGGTACAAGGAAAAGATTTTTTATAGATGTGTACTGGATAAGAGACTTCAGTGTTTTTTTACCAATTAATGCTTGATATATGGAATCTGTTTTCAGTACTCCAAGACCGCTTGTGGCATTAGCTTGAGGATCCATATCAATAATTAAAACTTTTTTTGAAAAAATTGCCAAAGCAGTACCTAAGTTTATAGCTGTAGTAGTCTTACCAACACCACCTTTTTGATTTGTGATACTAATTACTTTTGCCATTTTTAACCAACTCTTTTTCAATAATGTTCAACATGTCTTTGCAGGCTTCCTTTTTGCACAAGCCAAAGGCCGCATTAGACATCTCAACCAACTCATTCACTTTTATATAGTATATAAAATTTTTTAGAAAATATCCATTAAAATCTTTATCCAAAATTAACTTAGCAGCATTGGATTTTTCAAAAATTTGTGCGTTAAAGTACTGGTGGTTGTAAATCGCGTGTGGATATGGCACAAGAATTGATGGCAAACCGTAACATGCAATTTCAGATAAAGTACTTGAGCCTGCCCTTGATACAATAATGTCAATGCTTGAGTAAAATTTGTCCATATTGTGTATAAAATCATACACTTTAGATTTTATGTTGTATTTTTGATAAATTTCGAGCGCTTGCTTATAATCATCAATACCTGTTTGGTGAATAATTTCAATTTTTGATTTTATTGTATCATCAATAATTTGAGCAAACTCAAATAATGCTTTGTTTATAGTTTTGGCGCCACGACTACCACCAACAACGCCTATTCTTAAAAAGTTACTTGAAAAATGTCTATTTTTTGGAAAATTCATTTTCCTTATAGGGTTGCCTGTAGAATAAACATGCTTTTTTTTAAAAAATTGCCTAGTAGAATCAAAATTTACAAATACTATATTGCAAAAGTTAGCTAATATTTTATTTGCAAGC
Source organism: Desulfurella sp. (assembly GCF_049977265.1). Lineage (GTDB taxonomy): Bacteria > Campylobacterota_A > Desulfurellia > Desulfurellales > Desulfurellaceae > Desulfurella. Next base: position 24,882 of record NZ_JBMFGQ010000021.1, read on the forward strand.
CCTGGTATTGAGTTTTGCTCAACAATGATTCTTTTTTTATTTGTGAGACTTGCGCTTAACAAAACTGGAAAGCTTGTATATCCTCCAAAACCTATTACAAATACTGGCTTATACTTTAGATCATAATAGATGCACTTTATCGTAGATCTAATAAGATGGATTATGCTTTTTATTTTTTCAATGTAGTTTTTTCCAGCAAACCCCTTTGTTTTTAGTAATTTATACTCGACGCCCAAATTTTTTGCTAATTTTTTTTCAATACCAAATTGGCTTCCTATGAAAATAGGTTCGTAATTATTATCTTTAAGATATTTTATAAAACTTTCAGCTGCAAAATAATGTCCACCTGTTCCACCACCTGTGACAAAAACTATCCTTGACATAAATAGCTAACCGTATTGGAATTTTTAAAAGATTTCTGGATTGTAAAAACTTTATCAGCAACTTTTTGGATTTCTGATGAATGTGTTATGCATATTAGCTGGTTTTCTAAAGAAAGCTTTTTTAGTTTGATAGCTATGGCTTCAAGCGTTTTGCCACCTGTGCCCTCTTCTATCTCGTCAAATATAAGTGTATTTTTGTTTTTTTGCCCTATATATTCAAAAAGCGCCAGAATAAACCTTGATTTTTCACCGCCAGATGCAATTTTTTGAAGCTCTTTTTTTGGTAAGTCCTTATTTGCAGAAAAAAGTAGAATAATTTTATCTTGACCGTTTTGGGTAAAGTCGATTGTATTAAAAACAATATCAAAATCTGCGTCTTCAAGCATTAAATCACGCATATTTTTTTTAATACCAAGAATAAATTTTTGCGCTTGTTGTTTTCTTTGAGCAGATAGGTTTTCTGCAGCTTTTAAGAGATCGACTTCAAGATTTTCAAGCTCAATTTTTTGTTTTGTTATTTGCTCTTTTAGCGTATCTTTTTTTTCAATCAAACCTTTCAGGTGCTTTTTTTCTGCAATAATTTCATTTAGGCCTTTAGCAAATTTCCTTTGTAGATTTTCTAATTCAAAGAGTCTTTTTTCAATATTATCAATAGAAATTTCATCATTAGTGTTTTGCTCAAACAAAGGCTTAATAGCAATAAGCTCGTTTAGTATTTTATCTAAAGCATTGCTTATTGATTGTATTTTTTTAGATTCTAAAGCATTTATTTTTTTAAATGAGGATACAATTGCATCAAAAATATTATTTTGACCTTCATAAAGCAAGTTATTTAGCTGGCTTATAAAGTCTTTAATTGCCAGATCCTGTTTTATTTGTTTTCTTTTTTCTATTAGCTCATCATACTCGTTTTCTTTTGGATTTACTTTTTCTATCAATTCCAGAAGAATCTCAGGATGAGAATTTTCAATATTTTTTATTTCATGCTCAAGTTCATGTATGGCTTTTTTAGTTTCATTGAATTTTTCAAATGCCGATTTGTAATCTTCAATTACCGTTGTATCAACAAATAAATCAAGCACTTCAAGAAATTTGTCTTTTTCAAATAGTTCAAACCTGTAGTCTTGCGATACAATATTTACAATTTCGTTTTTTATTGTCTGGGCAGTTTTGTTGCTAAGTGTTCTGTTGTTTAATAACAATTGAGATTTGCTTTTTTTTATGATTTTTTCTATTTTAAACACTTTTTGCAAAAATCCATATTTTGACAAATCCGCTTCAAAATCAATGCTTATAGTAGATGAGTCAGTAAAATTTCCTATCATTTCGGTATCGTTTTTGCTTGAAAAAATCTCATTTATTGCTTTTAAAATAAGCGATTTTCCTGAGCCAGATTCGCCTACAATGGCATTAAAATGCTCATCAAAATTAAGCTCAATATCTTTGATTGTTAAAAAATTCTTAATCCTTATGCTTTTTATCATAATCCAGGGATGTAATTTTTCTTTCTTCCCACCCAAGTTTTATTCTTAGTATATCGAAGTAATTCTTGTTTTTATCTGTAATTAGCTTTATTTTTCTTGATGATTTGCTAATTATAATTTTGTCGCCTTTGTTTAACCTAAAGCCCACCTGACCATCAAGAGTTAAAAATACTCTATCTATGTCTTCATGAAGCTGCAGATGTATAGTAACATTGTCAGGCAACACAATAGGTCTATTAGATAATGTATGAGGTGCAATTGGTGTTAAGATAAATGAATCAAGTTCTGGGTAAACAATTGGCCCGCCTGCTGCCAAATTGTAAGCTGTTGAGCCAGACGGTGTTGCAATAATAAGGCCATCAGCAAAAAATGTTGAAACAAACTGTTTTTTTGAGCAGTATTCGATGTATGTATCAATACCAATAATTTTGGCAAGCGCCCCTTTATTTATTACGACATCGTTAAATACGCTGTAGTTTTGAAAACTGTTTGAACTTGGCTGAAAATTTACATTTATTATCATTCTTTCTTCTATTGCAAAATCATTGTTAAATATTTTTTCCAAATTATAAAACATGTTTTCAACTGAAATCTCAGTTAAAAAACCAATTTTACCAAGATTTACGCCCACTATTGGTATATCGTAGCTTGATTTTAAAACGACACGTGTTGCACTTAAAAATGTACCATCTCCGCCAAGTACAATAATTAAATCAAGAGGTTCTTGCAAAACAGGTGTATCGCCTTCCAGACTTTCCACATCTATCTCAAAGTTTACTGCAGCATTTTTTTTTGTTAGAAAGCTTTTTAATTCATTGACAAGTATATCTAAATTTTTAACATTTGACTTTTTTATTATACCAATTTTTCTAATCAACATTTAAACTCTTTAAATAAGAAACAAATAGGTTGGACGTATACTCATCTATATTTGTGAAGTGAATTTCTTTAGGTAAATCATTTGTTTTTAAAAATTCAATTACTGCATCTGTAATAATTTTTACACCACGTTCTTTTGGAAAACCAAAAATTCCCGTTGAAATAGCAGGTATAGCAATTGAGTTTAAATTGTATTTTTTGGCTAATTGCAATGCGCAAATCACAGCACTTTTTAGCAAGTTTTCCTCGCTATTTGTGCCTCCTTGCCAGACTGGGCCAACAGCATGTATTACATACTTTGCTTTGAGACTACCACCTGAGGTAATAGCACAGCTGCCAGTTTTTACATAACCTATTTTGTCACTTTCTTCCTGAATAACAAAACCACCTTTTGAAACAATAGCTCCTGCAACGCCTCCACCGTGCTTTAGATAATTGTTAGCTGGGTTAACTATTGCTTGTGTACTTTCTTGTGTTATGTCGCCAGTTACGACTTTTATGGTTTTATCATTTAAGCTTATTGAATAAATTTCCATCGCATAAGCTCCTTTTACTTTTAAGCAATTATACAGTTTTTTTTGACAAATTCAAATGTGTTTGTTAGAATTTTATTAATTAAATAATTTAAAGCGCCTGTAGCTCAACGGATCAGAGCAACGGACTTCGGATCCGTTGGTTGGGGGTTCGAATCCCTCCAGGCGCGCCA
>NZ_JBMFGQ010000022.1:0-28280 GCF_049977265.1 Desulfurella sp.
AATAAGACCTTACCCTTCATAAAACCTCCTCACAATAAAAAAATTGTCTACTTTATGACTCATGGTGTGTTGCAACAGCATCTGCAATGTATAGTGTTGTAAGTAATGGGAATATAAAAGATTGCAACACAGCAGCAAATAATACTAAAAACATAACTGGAATTGGCACAAGTGCTGGAACCAAAAAGAACAATACAGCTAAAAGTAAATCATCACCACCTATATTTCCAAAAAGCCTGACAGATAGCGATAAAATCCTTGCAAAATGACCGATTATCTCAACAGGTATCATTAAAGGTGTAAGCCACCACACAGGACCCATAAAATGCTTTATATATTTTAGACCATTGTGCTTTATGCCCAGGTATTGGTAGTAAACAAATACTAAAATAGCAAGTGCAATTGTTGTATTCCAGCTGGATGTTGGAGGAACAAACCAAGGTATAAGTTCTACTATATTTGAAAAGAATATAAATATACCAAGCGATGCTATTAGCTTAAAATGTTTTTTGGTTTCTTTTGGACCAAGTATATCTTCTACAAAACTGTACATACCAGATATAAATGCTTCAACCACATTCTGGAAATTTGATGGCATGAATTTAAGTGTAAAACGTACACTGATAGCAATTACAATAATAACTAGCATAATAAACCATGTGAAGACCATAAAATTTGGCATATGAAGCATATGTGCTATAAATTCTAAAAAGTTAGGCGCTTCCATTAAACCTCCCTATCTAATTTCTTTCTAAATAAGACAAAATAAACTAAAACTGAAATAGGCAAAATAGAAAAGCCTATTATTAAACCTACAAAACTGTATACTAATAGCTTGTAGCTCAAAATTATTAAAAAAGCAATCATTAATAATCTTACAATATTGCCCAAAAAAGAAAACCTACCTTTTCTTACCCATCTAAAAGACATTTTTTTTAATAAAAACCAATCAATCAAAGCTACACTTGCACCCACCAAAACACCAACAAATAAAAAATTAACTGCAAAAAACGCAATTATTGCGAATATAAAATACAATATTACCAAAATAATTTCAAGTCTTTTTATTTGAGTCATTTTTATCTATGCTTTCTTTGTTTATCTTTTTTGTTCCTATATATAAATTTCTAAAAGCTGCAGCAATACCAAAAAAAATAAAGATTAGTAAAAGCCAGGGGTGTGTAGAAGGAAATTGTTTGTCAAGAAAATAGCCAATAAGACCCCCAATTATTATGGAAAAAACAAAACTCATACCAATCGTTGAAGCATCATATAAACCTTTATAAAAATCTTTATTACTTTTATTTTTCTTCATACTATAAATTTTGCATTTTGTAATTCTTTAAATATTTCTTCCGCAGCATTTATTGTATATTCTATATCGTTTTTGGTATGTGCAGTTGATAGAAAATTTGCTTCAAATTGAGAAGGCGCAAAATATATACCACGCTTTAACATTCCTAAAAAGAAGTTTTTAAACAAACGCTCGTTTGATTTTACAACTTCAGCATAATTTGTGGGTTTTTCTTCCGTAAAGAAAAATGTAAAACACGAAGCAAAAGAATTCTCACTAAGCGGTATATCATAAGTACTTGCAAGTCCCATTATTCTTGAAACTAAAATTTGTGTATTTAGTTTTAATTGTTCATAAGGGTTTGTGTTTTTTAGCATATCAAGTGTAGATATACCTGCCTGGACAGCGATGGGATTGCCAGATAGCGTACCAGCTTGATAAACAGGACCCTCAGGGCTTACTAAACCCATAATATCTTTATTGCCACCGTACATTGCAAGCGGAAAACCGCCACCTATAATTTTACCTAAAATTGTTAAATCTGGTTTTATATTTTCTAAAGTTTGCACACCGCCATAACATGCTCTAAATCCTGTTATAACTTCATCAAAGATAAGTAAGCTTTCGTATTGTTGTGTAATTTCTCTTAAAAAATTTAAAAAGTTAGGTTTTGGCAGTACTACACCCATATTTGCTGCAATTGGTTCAACTATTACACATGCTATAGTATGACCATAATCTTGAAATATCTTTTTAACAGAATCAAAATCATTATATTCGCAAAGTAGTGTGTGTTTTGCTATATCTTCTATAACACCTTTACTTGTTGGCACACCAAATGTAGCAGCACCAGAGCCAGCACCAACCAGCATACCATCGTAATGCCCATGATAGCATCCAATAAATTTAAGACAATTTTCTCTTTGCGTAAAACCCCTTGCAAGCCTAATAGCGCTCATAACAGCTTCTGTACCAGAGTTTACAAAACGCGTTAGCTCAATTGAATCAAAAGCTCCAGCAATTCTTTTTGCAAGTTCTATTTCTGCTTTCGTGCAGGCGCCATATGTAAAGCCGTTTTCAAGTGCGGCCTTTACTTTATTTATAATTGTATTGTTTGCATTTCCAAGAATATTTGGTCCAAAACTGGAAACATAATCAATAAAAGTATTTGAATCCTCACTGTATAGATATGCCCCTTTTGCCTTTTTTATAAATATGGGGTCAATTCCAACACTTTTGAAAGCCCTAACCGGACTGTTAACGCCACCTACTATGTATTTTTTTGCTTCTAAAAAAAGCTTTTTACTTTCATCTAACATTTTTACCTCAAAAAACTAAAAAAGTACTCGCCATCCTGTCCTAAAAAGCTTACAGCTCTTTCAGGGTGCGGCATTAAACCCAGTATATTGCCTTTTTTGTTGCAAATGCCAGCTATATTTTCAAGGCTTCCATTTGGGTTTGAGTCCATATCAACATTTCCATCTTTGTCGCAGTATTTAAATACGATTCTACTTTCATCATTTAAATTTTTAAGTGTTGTATTATCACAATAGAAATTGCCTTCTTTGTGGGCAATAGGCATTTGAAGAATGTTTTTTTTGATGTTTTGTGTTAGTTTACATATGGAAGGCAGAAGCTTTATGTAAGTTTGTTTATGTATAAATCTTAAGCTCGTATTTGTTATAAGTGCACCTTCCAGTAAGTGCAACTCTGTCAATATTTGAAAACCATTGCAAATGCCTAATATATAACCACCAAAATTATTGAACTCAAGCAAGGCATTGGAAAGTTTTGTAAACTTTGCCAATGCGCCTGCCCTTAGGTAATCTCCATAAGAAAAACCGCCAGGCAATATTATACAGTCAAACTCTTTTAAATTTGTTTCTTCATGCCAAACAAGACGTGTTTTGGCACCCATATATTGTGCTGCAAATTCACAGTCATAATCGCAGTTTGTACCTAAAAATCTAACTATTCCTATTTTCATAAATTATCTCATAATCTTCAATAATTTCGTTTGAAAGTATTTTCGAAGCCAGTTGTTGAATTATGTCTTTTGCGTCTTTATTTTCTAAGTTTACTTCAAAATATTTGCCTGACCTTATATCGATAAATTCGGTGCCAAAATAACTATTTGCAACTTTTTTTATAGCGTTACCTTGAGGGTCTAAAACACCTTTTTTTGGCTTTACAATAATTGTTGCTTTCATTTTTTAACCTTCTTATGCAAAAATTAAAACGATTAAAATTGCTACAATGTTTATAATCTTAATCATAGGGTTAATAGCAGGGCCTGCTGTATCTTTAAGTGGGTCTCCAACTGTGTCGCCTGTTACTGCAGCTTTGTGTGCCTCACTTCCTTTTCCACCAAAGTTACCATCTTCGATATATTTTTTTGCATTATCCCATGCACCCCCACCGCTTGTCATTGATACTGCTAAAAAGAAACCAGTAACAATTGAACCTATGGACATTGCTCCCAATGATACTGGTCCAAACAAAAAATAAACAATTACGGGGGCTATTACAGGAATAAGTCCAGGGGCTACCATTTTTTTAATTGATGCTTTTGTTACGATATCAACACACGCTGCATAATCTGGTTTTGCTTTACCTTCTAATATACCTTTAATTTCTCTAAACTGTCTTCTTACCTCTTCTACCATCAAGCCACCCGCTTGTCCAACAGCTTCCATTGACATAGCGCCAAAGTAAAATGGTAGCAATCCGCCAAGTAATAGACCAACAATTACATAAGGATTGCTTAAATCAAAACTAGTTAAATGCCCACCAATGTTAGAAGAGCTTAAAACTCTGGTATATTCGGCAAATAAAACAAGTGCCGCCAATGCTGCAGAGCCTATTGCGAAACCTTTGGTTACTGCTTTTGTAGTGTTTCCAACTGCATCTAATGGATCTGTGACTTTTCTTACAGATTCGTCCAGTTCTGCCATTTCTGCTATACCACCGGCATTATCAGTAATAGGCCCATATGAGTCTATAGATATAATGATACCTGTTAGAGAAAGCATTGAAGCAGCAGCTATACCTATGCCGTATAAACCAGCAAGCTGGTAAGAAAAATAAGTTGTGAGTGCAATAACTATTGCAGGAAGCGCTGGTGCTTTGTACATTACAGACATACCTTGAATTATATTAGTTGCGTGGCCTGTTTCTGATGATTTTGCGATAGATTTTACTGGATTAAAACTGTATGATGTATAATACTCTGTAATTAACATGATAAGTCCCGTTAGTATCATTCCAAGTACGCTTGTAATAAATATGTTTATTGTAGGGTATTGTCCAATTGTTTGAGGTATGAAGCTATTCATTGCAAACCATATTACAATTAGTGAAATAATGGCTGTTGCAACTAAACCTTTATAAAATGCCCCCATAATGTTACCAGATTTACCCACATTAACAAAAAATGTGCCAATTATGCCAGCAACAGAAGCAATAGAAACAATAAGCAAAGGAAGCATGCCAGCTATACCCATGAAATTTTTTGGGTCAAATAGCGAATGGCCTAAAATCATAGCAGCAACAGTGGTAACTGTAAATGTTTCAAAAACATCTGCTGCCATTCCAGCACAGTCACCTACATTGTCGCCCACATTATCAGCTATAACTGCTGGGTTTCTTGGATCATCTTCAGGTATCCCTGCTTCAACTTTACCTACAAGATCCGCTCCAACATCTGCAGCTTTTGTGTAGATGCCACCGCCAAGTCTTGCAAATACGCTAATTAAGCTTGTACCAAAAGCAAGTCCAATCAATGCTTTTAGTGCATGATCTACTGGGGTGCCAATCACATAAACAGAAACATAGTAAAAGCCTGCAATTGCCAAAAGTCCAAAACCTGTAACCAGAAAACCCGTAACAGAAGCTCCTGTAAATGATAACCTTAAAGCTTTTTTTAATCCTTCTTTTGCAATATTTGCAGTTCTAACATTGCTTTTTACGGAAACAACCATGCCGATAAACCCTGCAAGCCCAGATAAAAATGCGCCAAACAAATATCCCATAGCTGTGAGTAGACCAAAATGGCTTGAAACCGAACCTAAAGCCCACAAAATAGCAAAAATTACAATTGCAACTATTGCTATGTATTTATACTCTCTTGCTAAAAATGCATAGGCACCTTCTTGTATAGCTTTTGCTATATCTTTCATGCGTTGTGTGCCTTCTTCTTTTGACATTACTGAATAAGCACTTATAACAGCATAAATAATAGAAACCAAAGAACTACCAAAAGCAATTAACAAAATTACCTTTGCCACATCCATCCAAAAACCTCCCCTAAGTATTAATGATACTTCTTATTTGCAAAGAAAAAGTTTGGTAATCTGTACCTGATTTTTCACAAAGCCACTTAAGCATTTTTATGTCATAATCATATGTTTTCTCTGGTTGTAAAAATAAAGTATTAACAATTATTCCACTTGCAAGAAGTAAAGCAATTTTTTTTTCTGGTATTACACTATTTTTAAAAAACTCATCTGCAATTATAGTTGTTGTTGCGCCAAAAGGTTCTATTCTGTAGCGTGTAACATTAGAAGTTTTTATGTCTCCTAATCTGTGATGATCAATTATTTCTAGCACTTCACTTTCAAATATGCCTTCTGGAGCGTTAATCGAATCAGAATGGTCAATAAGTATTACCTGTCTTTTTGAATATTTTATAATATCAGTTCTTGTTATAATGCCAAGTATATTGCCAAAAGGATTTAAAACCATGATTGCACGATTTTTTGAGCTGTAAACCTTTTCTTTGATGTCTTTTACAAATTCACCTTCTTGTACTGTAGATGGGTTTTTATCTGCTATAGTAAATATTGGTGCGCTCCATTCGACAAGACCAGCTGTCGCAAATGAACCATAAGAAGACAGAATAATTGCTACCTGATTTTTTTTTGCTAGATCAATAATATCCTTGGAAGGCTTCGCATTGTTTGAAATAATAAGGCATTTAACACCTATTTCTACAGCTTTTTTTTGAATATCGTGCCTGTTTGCTACAATTAAAATAACATTTTGTGGATCAAAGTTTTGTATTTCTTCCAAAAAGCTATCTGTGTCCATTGTTCCTAAAATAACATTTGCTACGAATTCATCATCACTAAATGGATCGTTTAAAATTTTACCATCAAGCGATTTTGCTATTAAACTAACTTTGGTCTTAATTTTTCTAAATATATCAGGTATTATAGCAGATATGCTTTTCCTTGCTATATCAAGCATATCTATGGATCCGCAAAATTTATTTTCTTCATCAACAATGGGCACAATTCTTAAGTCTTTTTTTAACATTAACTTAAATACATCGGTTATTGGTGCATTTTTTTCTACTGTTATAATATTTTGTGTCATAATATCACAAACTTTTAGGTTTAAGTTTGTGATAAAATTTGGCAAAGGCGTACCGAGGTAGCTTAGGACTTTTTGCGTTTCTACATTGATACTACCGCTTGCACACGCAATATATTCGTTGCTATTTGATATTTTGTTTTTTAGATAAGCATATCCAATACATGAAGCTATGCTATCTAAGTCTGGGTTTTTTCTTCCTATTACAAAAATATGTTTTGCACTTCGCATAAGCTTTCTCCTTCTTGCAACTCAAAGCTGATATTACCATAAATGGTAAGATTTGTAAATTATTACCGTCGTTATTTTATTGATAAATTTTTCTTGAAATTTTAATCTAATTATGTTTTAATTTTTCTAATCAAAGAAAGGATGGTTTTAAATGCAAATTAAAAACGATGTTATTTGGCAGTCAGCACTATTGATGCTTGGTTTTGGTGTTTTAATTGGTGTTTTATTTCCTTTTTTCAGTGATTTTGTTTTGGCTTTGCCAAAGGAAAAAGTCTATACAACAATATTTTTTACAGTATGCATAATTTCTGGTATAATTGTTGGTTTAATAGGGTTTTTAATAATAAAAATAACAATCATAAAACGATTGGCAAATCTAAAAAATAAAATTGATACGATTTCAACAAATATACAAAATTACATTGAAGGAAAGATAAAATACGTTGAATCTTGCACGGATTGTTTTGTTGAAAACAACAGGGATGTATATGATTTAGGTACAAAATACAATTTATTTATCAGCATTATTAGACAATTTTTTTGGCAGTATCAAAAAAGTGATGAATTTTATTTAAAACTCAACGAATCTTTAGAAATAAAAGAGCTAAATAGGAATTTTGCAAAATTTGTTACTGATAATTTTAATTGTTTGGGTATTGAGATTTTTAACCTTGATAGAATGGGAAATTTAAATGTAATATTCAGTTATTTATCTAGAGAGCAACTTAATGATAAGCAAAAAGAGTCCATTAAAAATATATTGGATAAAGGTCAATTGTTAAGCTTTAGAGATTCAAACATAGAAATAAGTATTGCTACATTATCTGTTAAGCCAAAAGAAGTTGTATTTTTACCCATTGAAACAAAAAAAAGCGAAAAATATCTAATAGCACTGTATTTTAACTCATATTTGAAACAAGATGATATAAACTTTTTCAAAAGATTAATTTATCAATATAATTTGGCACTTGACAGGTCGAGTGCGTATGAGCATATGCAAAAAATTGCTGCATTAGACGAACTTACCGGTATATACAACAGAAGGTTTGGTATGCAAAGATTAGCCGAAGATTACTCAAGAGCTAAGCGCTCTGGTAATGCTTTTTATGTTATAATGTTTGATATAGATCACTTCAAAAAAATTAATGACACTTTTGGACATCAAGCGGGTGATTATGTTTTGTATCAGATAGCTAAAACTATAAAAAGCTTATTGAGAATAGAAGATGTTTTTTTGCGATACGGTGGAGAAGAATTTGTAGCGGGTCTTATTTGCAAATTTGAAAATGTTATCGAAAAGGCAGAGACTATAAGAAAAGAAATAGAAAAACTTACTTTTTTATTTAATGACTTTGAAATAAAAGCAACAGTTTCTATCGGCATATCAAAAAGTCAACCTAGTGATTTATTAACAATTGAGTCTTTAATAAAAGAAGCGGACGAAGCACTGTATATTGCCAAAAATTCCGGGAGAAATAAAGTGTTTATCAAGCAATAAATTTTGTCAAATATCCTTAGAAATTATCGTTATTTAGTTGGATAGAAATTTTTTTTGGAGGTTTTATGAAACGTTTTTACAAACACTTTTTTTAGTGTATTATTTGCTTTAGGATTGGTTTTTTATCTATCATCGTGTGCAACCGTAATGAGTGGTATTGAGAATGCAAAATTGCAAACTCAAGCCAAGATGAGCAATACTATTTTCTTAAATCCAGTGGGTCCAGCTCAAAAAACTGTATTTGTTCAAGTAAGAAATACATCGCAAGTGTCTATGCCCGATTTAAAAAACATGATAGTTCAGAAACTTGAAGCAAACGGGTATAAGGTAATCGCTGATCCGCAAAAAGCACATTACTGGTTACAAGCAAATGTGTTATATATGGGAAAAGAAACAAAATTTGCCACATTTGATGGAGCCTTAGCAGGTGGTTTTGGCGGAGCTTTAGCTGGTGCAAGTATTGGACAAGGCTACGGTCAGGGTGCAGCGGCACTCGGTGGTGCTGCGGTTGGATCATTGCTTGGCGCGGCTATTGGCAGTGCAATACATGTAGATACTTATCTGGGTGTTGTTGATATTCAAGTTTCAGAAAGGGTAAATGGTGTTATTAAGCAAACTGTAACTTCAAATTATTCCCAGGGTGAGTCTGGCCATGTTGCTGGTGCAACCATAACTCATAAATCAAGTGGCAGCTACAATAGCAATTCAAACTACACGCAAGGCTCATACTCAAACAATTCTACAACGCAAATTCAAGAAAATAGAGAAGGCACTCAAACTTCAAGCCAATATCAGAGAGAAACAAATTATCAAGCCTATAGAACAAGAATTGTTGTTGAAGCAAAACAAACCAACATGGATTTGCAAAAAGTTACACCAGAAATTGAAAATCTAATATCAAACGAAGTCGCGGGCATATTTTGAGTTTAGAGGCTTTAAAGCCTCTAAATTTTTTTTGCATAGATTGAAATTTTTCGTTAAAAATGATAATAGTATTGCATGTACTATGATTTTTCATTACTATCCTACCTTGCTTTTAGCTTAATCTCAAAAGAAAATATTTTAGTAGTTTTAAATGACAATTTTGAAGCAAAGACTTTTTATGAATCGTTGGTTTTTTTTAAAGAATACTATAATTACAGTCTATCGCTAAGTTTTTTTGAAGCTTACAGTATTGGTGCAAACTCTTCTATAGCCCCTTCCAGTAATACTATAAAAAACCGCATAAGCACACTGGCAAGCCTAAAAATTGAGACTGAAAACCACATTTTGGTTACAAGCCTGCAGGCTATTATGCAGCCTACAGTAAAAGAAGAAAATTTTATCCTTCATGCGATAAAAAAAGATAGCAGCTTTAGCCATAAAGCATTTATTGAGCTTTTGGCTGATTTATATTACGACTTTGTGACAAATGTTGAAGATATAGGGCAATACTCTACACGGGGGAGCATAGTAGATTGCTTTGTGCCCGTTTATGATAAACCATTAAGGATAGATTTTTTTGGCGACACAATTGATGATATAAGGACATTTTACCCGGTTAACCAAACAACGCACTCAAAAATTGACAAAGCCTACATTACATATGCAAAAGAATACAACTATAGCCAAGACGAGTATGGCTTTTCACTAATTAGTGAAAATATTAAAGGCTATATTTTAGACTATAAAACAGTTAAAAAGCTTGCAAAGCACTTTTATTTTGATGAGAAAGCAATAGAGCTTGCTTTAAAGAGAGCAAGCCTTAGCGAAGGTGTTTACGATTTGCGCCTATTAAGCCAAAAAACAATGGATTATGCAAGCTATATCAATGAATTTGAGAGTGTTTTTGTGCCAAATATCCAAACTGCTCAAAAATTGGATTTTCTAATAGAGCTGTCAAAATCGTCAAAAGTTGTAATTGCGTGCTCAAGCGATTTTCGTGTTGAAAAGCTAAAAAGCATTTTAGAATCAAAAGATGCTCAAATTGTAAGAGATGGTGAAAGTGGTATTTTTTTAAGCAGTGGATATTTGAAAAAAGGTTTTAGGACAAACAAGGTTGCGTTTGTTAGCTTTGAAGAGATTTTTGGAGTATCTGTGCAAAAAGACCAGCAGTTGCTCCCAAAAATCCAGATGGTTCAGTTCCAAAAAGATAAACTTATTGCGCACAAGAATTACGGTATAGGTATATATAAGGGTATAAAGACGCTTAAAGTAGAAGATGCGATGATGGATTTTTTTGAGATTGAGTATGCCAATCAAGATAAAGTTTATGTGCCAATAACAAATGCTGATTGTTTGTTTGAGTTTAACGCTCAGGCCCAAGTTGACTCGCTAAATTCAAAGTCGTGGCATAAAAGAAAAGAAAATGCATCTAAAGCTATCAAAAAAATCCTTACCGAGCTTGTTAATATTTATGCAAAGAGAAAAATACTAAAGCGCTTCGCCTATAACACAGATTTGATCGAATTAAAAGAATTTGAAGCAGAATTTGAGTATCAAGAAACACAAGACCAATTGCAAGCAATTGAAGATGTTAAAAATGATATGAGAACTGACTCTCCAATGGAAAGACTTATCTGCGGTGATGTTTCGTTTGGCAAAACTGAAGTAGCAATGAGGGCCGCAGCCATAGCCGCTTTTAATGCTATGCAAAGCGTTGTTATCGCGCCTACAACAATTCTATCCATGCAGCATTATAATACGTTCTGCGAGCGTTTTGCAAATTATCCTGTAAAAATAGCACTTTTGAATAGTTTTACAAAAAAAACAGAAAAGGAAAAAATTAAAAATGATTTAGAGCAGGGCACAATAGATATATTAATTGCTACTCACTCGGCTTATTTTGCCGATATAAATTTTAAAAATTTAGGTCTTGTGATTGTTGACGAAGAACAGCGATTTGGTGTAAAAATTAAAGAATATTTTAAACAAAAATTCGAAACGGTAGACATGCTTTATTTATCTGCAACACCAATTCCACGCACACTTAATATGGCAATAAATTCTATTATGGGCATAAGTGTTATAAAGACAGCACCTCTTTCAAGAAAGCGTATAGAAACATATGTATTAAAGCAGTCAGATAAGATTATTAAGGAAGCTATAGAAAGGGAAATTTTTCGAGACGGCAGTGTTTTTTTTGTTCATAATCGTATTGATACAATTTACCAAACAAAAGCATTCTTGGATAAATTGCTTCCAGATTATGAGAAACAGGTTATCCACTCGCAGTTACCAAAAAATAAAATAAAAAAAATTATAAATGATTTTGCAAATGGCAAGTTTCCTATTTTGATATCTACTTCAATTATTGAATCCGGTTTGGATTTAAAGCATGTAAACACCATTATTATATCACAAGCACAAAATTTTGGCTTAAGTGATTTATATCAGCTAAGGGGCAGGGTAGGGCGCTCTGATATAGAAGCTTTTGCTTATTTGTTGTATGATGCACCACTTAGTGAACAAGCTTCAATGAGGTTAATTACGTTAAAAGAGTATATGGAAAGAGGAGTTGGTTTCAACATTGCGCTAAAGGACATGGAAATAAGAGGTGCAGGCAATATATTGGGCAAAGATCAAAGTGGCAATATTAAAGCTATTGGTTATGATTTGTATGTAGAGTTAACGCAAGAAACTCTATCGCAAATGTCAAATGTAGAAACCGAAAGAGATCTTGAAATAAAATTTATAGACAACTTATATATACCAAATTGGTATATAGACGACGAAAAGACAGCTGTATATACACTTATTTCAAAAGCTAAAAGCGAAGAAGAGTTAAACAGCATAGAAAACTATATAGAAGATAAATATGGAAAACTTCCAAAAATAGTATCTAAACTTGTTGAAATTAGCACAATAAAGTTGTATGCTAAGAAAGCTTATGTAAAGAGTTTAATGTTTGGCTCAAAGGGTATCTCGGTGCAATTTTATATTGATGCGAAAATTGATACTGATAAATTAATAAAGCAAGTTAATATAGTTGGTGGTAAATTTTTAGGCGAAACGACTGTTTTTTTAAACATTAACAAAAATAATTTAAATGTGCTAAAAAATTTCTTGATTAATATTGTGTAAATTGATATTCTACACAAAGGAGTGAATATGAAAAAACTTTTTGTATTTATCGCAGCTTTTATATTTTTTGCGAATATATCAAAAGCTGAGGTGATAGATAAAATTATTGCAACTGTAAACGATAGACCTATTACTACATATGATTTAAAAGAACTTGCGCCCTTTTACCATGCAAAAGATGAAAAACAATTGTTAAATGATGTAATTGATGATTATGCAATAGAAGATATTGCAAAAAAAGATGGGATTGTGTTAACGGATCAAGATATAAACGAGTTTATCGAAAATGTTGCAAGAAATAATAAATTAACAAAAGATGAGTTTGAACAAAAGATTAAACAACAGGGTTTAAACTATGACTATTACAAAGAATTTGCAAAATTTAATGCGTATAAGTTAAGAGTAATGCAAAAGGTTTTTGCTCCAACAATACAGATTGATGAAAAAGAAATTAAAAATTTTTACGATAATCATCCAAATTTATTTAATCAAAGCACTGTTACATTGGATATAATAGAGACAAAAAGCAAACCCGATATTGAAGAAGCAATGAGGCAATTACAGCTTGGGTCTAGTTTTGATAGTGTAAAAGGAAAGTACTCAATAAACAAAAGTGAACCAAAACAACTTTACGTAGCAGATATTAATAAACAGCTACAAGGTATCATAGAAAAAATGCAAGTTGGCCAGATTAGTCCAATAATTGAATCCAGCAATGGTTACTTTATTATTAAAGTTTTGAATAAAAAAAATGTTAATTTGTCGTTTGATGATGTAAAAGATAAAATTAGAAATTTATTATTTGAGGAAAAATTACAAGAGAGATTTTCAAGCTGGTTAAGTGGGATGAAAAGCTCTATGGATATAAGCACTTTTAATGAGAATTGACCTTTTTTTGAAACAATCGCGTATTGTCAAAAGACGTACGCTCGCAAAACAGATGTGTGATGATGGTTTTGTTTTCTTAAATGATATAAAAGCAAAAGCTCAAACAAATGTAAAGGTAAATGATGTTATTACAATATACTTTCCTTCAAAAAAGGCAGTTTATAAAGTATTGGCTGTGCCAGAAAAAGTTTTAAACAAATCTCAATCTGCTTTTTTGTACGACATTTTAAGCGAGGAATTTTATGAAAAATAAGCCAATAATTGGTATAAGTATGGGTGATGCTTCAGGTATTTCACCTGAAATTATAATAAAATATTTTTTATACGGTAAAAAAGGTAATTTTAATATTGTTGTTTTTGGCGCAAGCAACGTATTTGCATTTTATAAAAAATTATTTAATTTAAATTTTAAAATCAATGCAATTGATAGTTTTGATAGTATAGACGAGAAAGCATTAAATGTATTTAATTGCACAAGTTCAAATCCAAGCGAGGTGTCTATTGGTCGGATTGATGAACAATCTGGCAAATTGGCTTTTGAATCCATTGATTACGCCATAGATATGGCTATTCACAACAAAATAAACGCCTATGTCAGTGGGCCAATAAATAAAAAAGCAATGAACTTAGCAGGTTTTAATTATCCAGGTCACACTGAAATCTTGGCGCAAAAGACAAATACAACAAAATATGTAATGATGCTTGGTTATAGAAAGTTTAGAATTAGCCTTGTTACAACGCATGTAAGTTTAAGGCAGGTAAGCGATTTTATAACAAAAGAGCGTGTATTCAATACTATTTTAATAAGTCATAAAGACTTGATTGAAAAGTTTGGCATTAAAAAGCCAAAAATACTTGTTTGTTCACTTAATCCACACAACTCAGAAAATGGTATGTTTGGTAGTCAGGAAGAATTAGAAATCATACCTGCAGTAGAAGAGGCTAAAAAAATTGGTATAGATGTCGTAGGTTCTATAGCAGCTGATACTGCATTTTTACCACAAAATCGTAAGATTTATGATTGTTTTGTTAGCATGTACCATGATCAAGGCTTGAGTGTATTAAAAGCGCTTTATTTTGATAAAAGCGTAAATATTACTTTAGGATTGCCAATTATAAGAACATCTCCAGACCATGGCAGTGCATTCGATATTGCAGGTAAATTTATAGCAAGTTATCAAAGTATGCAGGAGGCAGTGCTTCAAGCTTACAAAATGAATAAATGCAAGCAAAAAAATCATTAGGGCAGCATTTTTTAATAAATTTAAATGTTGCTCATAATATAATTTCTTTAATCGAAAAAAATTATCGTGTGCTTGAGATTGGGCCGGGCAGAGGAGCTTTAACCGAACTTTTATTAAATAAAAGTTTTAACGTAGACGCAGTTGAGTTTGATAGTGATATGATTGAATATTTACAAAATAAATTTACTGGTAAAAGAAATTTAAATATTATACAGTCAGATGCCTCGGTTTATGCTTTAGATAAAAAATATTGCGTTGTAGGAAATTTGCCATATAACATTTCAAAAAAGATCATTGTAAACATGATTAAGCAAAAACAATTTATAGATAAAATGATTTTTATGGTTCAAAAAGAAGTTGCAAATACAATGATTGCAAAACTAAACACTAAAGAGTATTCCAAATTTAGTATTTTTGTACAAATGTTTTGTAATGTTAAAAAAGTTTTCGATGTTAAGCCAGAAGCTTTTTGGCCTGCACCAAAGGTAATTTCTAGTGTAATTTTGCTAGAACCATATGAAAAGAGTTTGCTTAATATTGAAATTGACAAGACTTTTTTTGATTTTCTAACAATTTTTTTCTCACAACCTAATAAAACAGTAAGGAATAACTTAAAAAAATATATTAAATTAGAAAATTTAAATGAAAATTTAATCTTGAATGCAAGGCCAAGGCAGGTGAGCATTCAAGAAATATATAAATTTTTTAATTATTTAAAGGAGAGAACATGGGTATAAATGTTATACCGCTTGGAGGATTATCTGAGATTGGACTAAACTGTACTGTAATCGAAGACAAGACGAGCGCTATTTTGATTGATGCGGGTTTAATGTTTCCTGAAGAGGATATGCTTGGTGTAGATTTAGTAATACCTGATTTTACTTATGTTTACGAGGATGCCAGTAAATTTAAAGCTTTATTTTTAACACATGCACACGAAGACCATGTAGGAGCTGTGCCATATTTACTTGAAAAGATAAAGCTTCCTGTGTATGGCACAAAATTTACATTAGGAATTTTGAAGAAAAAACTCGACGAGTTCAAAATTAATGACGTGCAGTTGATTGAAATTGAATCAAAAAAGATTTATAAAGTAGGTGGTTTTAAAATTGAACCTATTTTAATGACACATTCTATAATAGGTGGTGTAGGTTTTGCTATTGAAACTTCAGCAGGAATAATTTTGCATACCGGGGATTTTAAAATTGATCAAACACCAGTGGACGGAAAGCCTATTGATTTGGCTCGACTTGCCTATTATGGAGAAAAAGGCGTGAAGTTGCTTTTAAGCGATAGTACAAATGCCTTAAATGAAGGTTTTACAAAATCCGAGAAAAAAGTTGGTGAAGCTTTTTATAATTTGTTTAAGGAAGTTAAAGGTAGAATTATAGTTGTGACATTTGCATCAAATATCCATAGGGTGCAACAAATAATTGATGTTGCTTCTTTGACCGATAAAAAAGCATGCATAATGGGTAAGAGTATGGTTAGAAACACAACCATATCAAAAGAGTTAGGTTTTTTGAAAGACCCCAAAAACTGTATAATTGAAGAATCGCAATTATCAGATTACCCGGATAACAGACTAATTATTGTTACAACTGGCTCTCAAGGTGAACCCATGAGTGGCTTATCAAGAATTGCTTCAAAAGAGCATCAAAAGATTAAAGTGAAGCCAACGGATACGTTTATTATTTCAGCAAAACCAATTCCTGGAAATGAAAAGGCAGTTTACAGAATTATAAACACACTTTTAAAAGAAGGTGCAAAAATCTATCATGATAGAAATTCAGAAGTGCATGTATCTGGCCACGCTTCAAAAGATGAGCTAAAGATCATACTCGGCATTACAAAACCTAAGTATTTTATACCTATTCATGGTGAATATATGATGCGTGTAGCCCACAAAGACATAGCAATAGATGTAGGAATTAGTACAGATAACATATTTATGCTTGACAATGGAGATGTATTTGAGTTAAACAATAATGTGAAGGCTATAAAAAAAGTACCAGCAGGAAGAGTGTTTGTTGATGGAAAAGGGGTTGGAGACGTAGAAGACGTAGTCATAAGAGATAGAATGCAACTGTCAACTGATGGTTTTGTTATAGTCATTTTGGCTTTTGATAGCTCAAGCGGTGAGCTCATTAGTGGTCCAGATATTATAACAAAAGGCTTAACTTACGAAGAAAGATCAAAAAAGCTTATTAGCGAAGCTACAAGCATGGTTAAAAACCTTGTAAATCAATGTGATTTAAATGTTAGTATGGATTCTTTAGAGTTAAAGAAAAAAATTAGAAAAGCTTTAAACAAATTTTTATACAAAAAGCTTATGCGCAACCCCATGGTTTTGCCTATCATAATGGAGGTTTGATTTTGAAGAAACAAACTTTTTTGGCTGTATATATATTTTTATTATTAATAATTTTCTTGGCTATAATATCTTATGATTTTCGGGATATGTTTTACCCTCAATCTCAGATACATAATCTCATTGGCTACTTAGGCGCCGATGTTTCAAATTTTTTATTCACAAATTTTGGAATATTGTCTTACACATTACCTATTTTATTGTTTGATAGTGCTTTTGCTTATCTAATAAAGCCAATAAAGTTTATAAGAAGTATTATGTTTGTTTTTTTGTTTATTTTGTCAGTAAATATAATGTTGTTTATCTTATTTGGTTCTCAAGGTAGAGCGTTCCTAACGCAAAATGGTTATTTTTTGTACGGCTTAAGTGGATATTATTTAGGTAAGTTTTTAGAATTTTATCTAGGCAGGGTAGGTATAATAGTAATATTTTCTCCAATAGCTGCCCTATGCTTATTATTTTCTGTGAAAGAAATGTTTATCGTATTAATAGAACAATTAAAAAAAATTAAGTTCAAAAAAAAAATTAAAATAAAAGAACAAAAAGTAGAAAAACCTCAAAATATTCAATTAGATAACAATGATAGGATACAATCTCAACCGCAAAGCATCAAAGAAGAAATAGAACCTATTGATTTACAAAAAAAGCCGAGCATCAGCATAAAACGCAATTTAGTTAAGGAGGATAATTACAATACCACTATTGCCACAGAGAATAAATTAAAAAATGGATATATTCTACCTAATCTTGAGCTTTTAAATGATGTAGTGAATATTAACAAAGAAATCGAAGAAAATGAAATTTTAGAAAATGTCAAGATTTTAGAAGAAAAATTAAAAAATTTTGGTGTGACCGGGAAAACGGTGGAAGTTAGACCAGGGCCGGTTGTTACGCTTTATGAATTTAAACCGTCATCTGGCATAAAAATAAGCAAAATATCAAATTTAGCTAACGATTTAGCAATGGCTATGAAAGCAATTTCAATACGCATTATTGCACCTATTCCAGGTAAAAATGTAGTAGGCATTGAAATACCAAACAGGCAAACCCAAACAGTTTTTATGAAAGAAATTTTATCATCTAAGTTATTTATTAACTCGAAATCATCATTGACATTAGCTTTGGGTAAAGATATAATGGGTAATCCTTTTGTAGCGGATTTGGCTAGGATGCCCCATTTATTGATTGCCGGGGCAACCGGAGCAGGTAAGAGTGTTGGTTTAAATACAATGATAGTTAGTGTACTTTATAAGTCAACGCCAGATGAAGTTAAGTTTGTACTTATTGATCCTAAAATGATTGAGCTTTCAGTGTATGATGGCATACCGCATCTTTTAATGCCACCTGTTATTGATCCAAGACAGGCTAGCGGAGCATTAGCGGCTTTGGTAAAAGAGATGGAAACAAGATACAAAATTATGAGTGAGTCAGGCGTTAGAAATATTGATGGTTTCAATGAAAAAGCAAGAAATGGCCAAATTGATTATTCACCATTTCCTTACATAGTAGTGGTGATAGATGAGTTATCAGATTTAATGATGGTATCATCCAAAAAGGTTGAATTATCTATTGCAAGATTAGCTCAAATGGCACGCGCTGCTGGCATACACTTAATTGTTGCTACACAAAGGCCTAGCGTTGATGTATTGACTGGTTTAATTAAGGCAAATTTTAGTGCGCGCATATCTTTTAAAGTATCCTCAAAGATAGACTCTAGAACGATTTTAGACTCGCAAGGAGCTGAAATGTTACTTGGAAGGGGAGATATGCTATTTTTGCAGCCAGGTACATCGCATTTTATACGTGTTCATGGCGCATTTATTGCCGATGATGAACTAAAAACAATTATTGATTATGTAAAGTCTCAAGGTGCACCAATTTATAACGAAGAACTTATAAATGAAGCCAAAGAAGAAAGCGGTATAGAGGAAGAAACAGATGAGGAAAAAGACGAGCTTTTTGATGAAGCATTAAAAATCATAAAAGACGGTGGTTCGCCTACAATTTCCTATATTCAAAGAAGGTTAAAAATTGGCTATAATCGATCTGCTCGTATTGTAGAGCAAATGGAAAAAATGGGCATATTGTCAAAACCAGACGATAAAGGCAAAAGGGAATTATTAATATAAAAGGGGGTTTAAATGGGCCTTATAGTTCAAAAATACGGTGGTACGTCGGTTGGCACTCTAGAGAAAATTAAAAATGTTTGCAAGCACATTAAAGAAACAAAAGAGAAAGGTAATAAGCTTGTTGTTACAATTTCTGCTATGGCAGGAGAAACTGATAAATTAGTTGAGATGGCTAATATTCTATCAAAAAATCCAAAAGAGCGTGAGATGGATTTGTTGCTTTCAAGTGGTGAGCGCATATCAAGCGCACTTGTAGCTATACACTTAAATGAAATTGACGTGAAGGCTGTTGCGCTAACTGGCAGACAGTGTGGCATAATAACAGATTCGTCTCACACAAAAGCACGCATAAAAAGTATTGATGCAAAAAAGATTTTAAAAATGCTCGATGATAATTACGTTGTTATAGTTGCTGGTTTCCAGGGTATATCAGAAGATACAGATGAAGTTACAACACTTGGCAGGGGTGGTTCTGATACAACGGCTGTTGCTATAGCTGCTGCCATCAAAGCCGATGTTTGCGAGATTTATACGGATGTAGATGGTGTATATACTGCAGATCCAAGGATTGTAGAAAAGGCAAGAAAGTTAGATAGAATAACATACGAAGAAATGATGGAGCTTGCTAGTTTAGGTGCTAAAGTTTTGCAGATTAGATCTGTTGAGTTTGGAATGAAGTACAATGTACCAATTATGGTCATATCAAGTTATACATATAATCCAGGCACATTAGTTACATGGGAGGATGAAAATATGGAAAAAGTATTAGTATCAGGTATTGCGCATGATAAGAATCAAGCAAGGATAACTATTGTTAAAGTGCCAGACAAACCCGGTATATCTGCAAGAATATTTGGAGCCATTGCAGAAAAAAATATTAATGTTGATGTAATTGTACAAAACGCAAGTGAAGCCGGTTTTACTGATATTTCATTTACAGTAGCAAGAAACGAAGCAGATAAAGCCGAGGATGTTTTAAAGCCAATCATAAAAGAGATTGGAGCAAGCGATATAGAAGTTAGAAAAGATATATCAAAAGTATCTATCGTAGGTGTTGGCATGAGGTCTCATTCAGGCGTTGCTGCAAAAATGTTTGATACATTGGCAAAAGAAGGTATAAATATCTTAATGATTACAACATCTGAAATAAAGGTTTCGTGTATAATAGAAGAAAAGTATTTAGAGTTAGCAGTAAGAGCTTTGCATAGCGCTTTTGGGTTAGACAAAGAATAATCAAATAGATTTGGAGGGGGTATGCACGATCAAGTTAAAATATTTGATACAACGCTAAGGGATGGGACACAGTCAGAAGATGTAAGTTTGCTTGTAGAAGATAAACTCACAATAACAGAAATTCTGGATGATTTGGGGATACACTATATAGAGGGTGGCTGGCCAGGCTCTAATCCAAAAGATGAAGATTATTTTAGACAAGCAAAAAGTTTACATTTAAAAAATGCTAAAATTTCATCGTTTGGTTCTACAAGAAGAGCCAAACTTAAAGTAGAAGAAGACCCCAATATAATACAGCTAATCGAAAGCCAAACGCCTGTTATTACGATTTTTGGAAAAAGTTGGGATTTGCACGTAAAAGATGCTTTGAAAATTACTCTTGACGAAAATTTAGAGATAATATTTGATTCTGTTCAATATTTAAAGAAACATTGTGATGAGTTTATTTACGATGCTGAGCATTTTTTCGATGGTTTTAAAAATAATACAGAGTATGCACTCAAAACTCTACAAGCTGCAATTGAAGGTGGCGCTGATGTAATTGTGCTTGCAGATACAAATGGTGGTACCTTGCCATGGGAACTTGAAAATATTATAGAAACAGTAAAAGCCAGATTTCCGAATGTGCCTCTTGGCATTCATCAGCATAACGATTCTGAGCTTGGCGTAGCAAATACGATTTTGGCCGTAAAACATGGCATTGTTCATGTTCAAGGCACGATTAATGGCTATGGTGAGCGCTGTGGAAATGCTAATTTATGTTCTATTATACCTAACTTAAAAATAAAAATGGGTGTAGATTGTCTAAGTGATGAAAATGTAAAAAAACTCACAAGTGTATCAAAAAAAATAGATGAAATACTTAATTTGCCACACAATAAACATTTGCCATTTGTAGGTGAAAGTGCATTTGCTCACAAAGGCGGTGTTCATGTCAGCGCAATTTTGAAAAATTCTAAAACTTATGAACATATTATACCAGAGCTTGTGGGTAATACTCAAAGAGTCCTTGTTTCAGACCTCTCTGGAATAAGCAATATTATGTATAAAGCAGAAAATATCGGAATTGAATTAGATAAAGATTCTAAAGCAGGCAAGAGTGCTTTGGCTGAAATTAAAAAACTTGAAAATGAAGGCTATTATTTTGAAACTGCAGATGCATCTTTTGAGTTGCTTTTAAGAAAGCACAGAGGTGAAATAAGGGATTATTTTGAAGTTTTGTCATATACTATAATTGATAGAGAGCGTTGCAACAAAAGTGAGCGTAGCCCGGTTGAGGCTACAGTAATTGTAAAAGTAAAAGACAAAGTAGAACATACTGCAAGTCTGGGAAATGGTCCAGTTAATGCGCTTGATAATGCTATAAGAAAAGCCTTAATCGTCTTTTACCCAAACCTTACAGAATTAGCACTTATTGATTACAAAGTTAGAATTTTAAAGAGCGAAAAAGGTACAGGTGCAAGCGTAAGAGTGCTTATACAGTCAACGGATAAAAAACATAGATGGGAAACGGTTGGAGTAGGAGAAGATGTTATTGAGGCATCAAAGAAGGCTTTGTTTGACTCGATAATATATAAATTAATGAAAGATGATGGCCTTGTAAGCAAGAGGTGAATTATGTTTGTTTATGATTTCGAAAGACCTATATACGAAATAGAGGAAGAGATTGAAAATTTAAGGCAAATGGCACTAAATAGCTCTCTTGATGTGCACCAAGAGATAGAAGCTTTAGAGCTCAAAAAAAACGAAATAATAAAAAAAGAATTTGAGAATCTCTCTATTGATAAAGTTATTAAAATTGCAAGACATCCCAATAGACCATATGCTCTTGATTTTATAAATTTAATTGTGAAGGATTTTATTGAAGTTCATGGCGATAGATTATTTGCCGACGATAAAGCTATTCTAACTGGTTTTGGTTTTATTGATAAATATAAAGTGGCAGTTATAGGTCACCAAAAAGGTCGCAATACAAAAGAAAATCTATATAGAAATTTTGGAATGGCAAACCCAGAAGGTTACCGCAAATCCCAAAGAGTTATGAAATTAGCAGAAAAATTTAACCTGCCAATTGTAACGTTTGTAGATACACCTGGTGCATACCCTGGTATAGGTGCAGAAGAAAGAGGCCAGTCTGAAGCCATTGCAAGGAATCTATATATTATGTCTGGTTTAAAAGTACCTATAATCTGCATAATAACAGGCGAGGGCGGTAGTGGTGGTGCGCTTGCATTGTCAGTTGGCGATAAGGTTGCTATGCTTGAATTTGCAATATATGGTGTGATCTCACCTGAAGGCTGTTCTTCAATACTTTGGAGAGATGCGAGTCATGTAGTAGAAGCAGCAAAAGCAATGCATGTAACTGCTAAAGATCTTTATAGCTTGAAAGTTATAGACGATATCATTGAGGAACCACTTGGTGGAGCGCATAGAAACCCTCAGCAAACAGCCTACAACATAAAAAATTATATTGTAGAAAATTTAAAAGAATTAACGCGCAATAATCCAAGAAAGTTATTAGATAAAAGATGGGAAAAATGGCGTGCTATGACAACAAATTTCTTGTAAGAGGCAAGGATGAATAATAAAGATTTAGAAACTTTAAGGGCTCAGATTAACAATATAGACAACAAAATAATTGAGCTTTTGGAAAAACGCTCAGAAATTGTAAAAGAAATTGGCACAATTAAACGCGAAAAAGGTTTGTCTTTTTATGCTCCAGAAAGGGAAAACCAGATATACAAAACGCTTGATAGCTTAAAGCTTACCTATATGAATAAAAATTCTCTAAAAGCAATTTTTAGGGAAATAATGAGTGCTTCAATAAAAATGGAAGAACCATTAACCATAAGCTATTTAGGTCCAGAAGCAACTTTTACACATCAAGCTGCAATTGAAAAATTTGGCACAAGTCTTTATTACCAACCAGAGGAGTCAATTGAGGATGTGTTTTTTGATGTTGAACAAGAACGTGCTGATTTTGGAGTGGTGCCAATAGAAAACTCTATCGAAGGTGTGGTAAATTATACGCTTGATATGTTTGTTAATTCTAATGTTAAAATTGTGTCCGAAGTTATGGTAGATATAAAGCATAATTTGATATCTAAGTCAACTAGTTTAAGTGAGATTAAGACCGTTTATTCTCACCCAAACGCGCTTGGACAGTGTAAGAACTGGCTAAAAAAACACTTACCAAACGCAATACTTCTTGAAACGGCATCTACTGCTAAAGCAGCAAAAATTGCAGCAAAAGATAAAAGTGCAGCTGCTATATCATCATTGGCAGCAAGCAGCCTATACGATCTAAATGTGATAGCAAAAGGTATTGAAGATAAAATAAATAATGTAACGCGCTTTTTGGTTATAGGAAAACATTTACCCTCTCCAAGCGGTGAAGATAAAACATCATTGATGTTTTCTATTTATGATAAGGTAGGAGCACTTTATTCTATCTTAAAAATTTTTTATGACAATCAAATTAACTTAACGCGAATTGAATCCAGACCATCAAAGCAAGAAAATTGGTCTTATATATTTTATGTGGATGTTGATGGCCATATTGAGACTGAAAGTGTTAAAAGGGCTTTTGATAGTTTAAGTCAGATGGTTCCTTTTGTTAAACTTTTAGGTTCCTACCCAAAATATATAAAGTAAGTGAGAAAAAGAATTTTAATTTGCGATGATAGCTCAACTATAAGAGCCATTATAAAAAAAGAATTACAAGATTACTTTGATTTAGAAATCTTTGAAGATGGTATGTATGCTTATAATTTTTTGCTAAAAGATCAAAAGTTTGATTTTGCTATAATTGATGGTGAAATGCCACAGATGGGGGGTTTTGAGTTACTCAAAAAAATAAAAGAAGAATTAAATTTAATTTTTTTGCCTGTTGTAATTTTGACGGCAAATGAAGGTGATTACTACGAAAAAAAAGCTTTTAACTCAGGTGCTTTTGATTTTTTAAAAAAACCTTTTAAACAAGGTCAATTATTAAATTATTTACTTGATTATTTTAATGAAGAAATTAACGAAGGAACTGCTCTTGTAATAGAAGATTCTTTAATTCAAAATGAAACAATTTGCCAGCAATTAAGACTAAAAAATATACAGCCAATAAGCGCGAAAAATGCAGTTGAAGCAATGAGATATTTAATTGGTGGTGTAGATGTAGATGTTATTTTGATGGATATTTTTTTACCACAATATACAGGTTATGATTTGATCAGTATTTTAAAAACAGATGATCGCTTTAGTTTTATCCCAATAGTTGGACTTACGGCTTTTAGAGAAAAAGATATTTTATCTGAGATTTTGGATTTAGGTGCAGATGATTTTATCTATAAACCATACAACATTAATGAATTTTTTTCTAGAGTAAGAGCCAATATCAGAATTTCAAAATTAATCAAAAAGTTAAAAGAAACATCTGAAAAGGATTATTTGACAGGTATATATAACAGACGCACATTTTTTCACTTTTTGGAAAATTTGACTGCACTAAGTGTTAGAGAAAACAAACCGCTTTCTTTTGTAATCTTAGATATTGATTATTTTAAAAAGATTAATGATACTTATGGTCATGATATAGGTGATTCTGTTTTAAAAAAACTTGCAGAAATTGTTTTAAAAATGACTAGAAGGGCAGATGTATTTGGCCGATACGGAGGAGAGGAATTTTGTCTTGCTCTACCAAATACTGACCTTTATGGTGCATGTTTGCTTGCAAATAAAATACGTTCCACAATTTCACAAACGATAATGACTTTTAATAAATACAAAACAATATCTTTTAATATAACAATTTCCGCAGGAGCAGCTGAATTTAACAAAAGTATGGATATAGACACACTTGTAAAAATTGCAGACAAAAACCTTTATTTAGCGAAAGAAAATGGCAGAAATTGCGTTTATCCTCCCTTAGAAAACCTCAATAAAAAAACTGTTTAAAATGGTTTTAATTTTGCCATTTTTATAAATGGTGCTATATTGTTTGTATAGTAGACCATATAAATAGTTCCATCAATAAAAGCTAAATCACTGTAACCTCCATCGAAAAGACTACCCTTATATGTATCAATTACTTTTTTTTCTAAAGTTTTTGTGTTTATAATGCTGATTTTATTTGTATTGTTTTGATTATCCCTAAAACTTACAAAAATTTCTTCATTTGCAGTAATTGCCATGGGAGCTAATGCAAAGCCAATTAATTTTTTTGGAGTATCCCAATTTGATAAATTTTTACTGCTGCTTAAGTATATGGCGTAGTCTGGATATGTATCTTTGCGAGAAAATGCAATGTAGTTACTGTCAATTTTAACCACAGAAGTTTCATTTAGCATTAAATCTTTTGAGCTTTGTAAATAACTAAACAATTCAAAATGATAAAAATCGCTTGTTGCAATAAATAAAGGTCTTGTAAAGTTTTCATTTTTTAAGCTACCATACGCACTAAATATATAATATGAACCAAAACTTATTGCTTTGCCATACATTGCAGCTAAATTAACACCTTTAATGTTTATTTTAATTCTTTCTTTAAAATTGCAATCGTTTGATACGGATAAAAATACATCGTTTATCTTGTCTTTAACAAATATTCTTGTGGCAAGCGTATACAGATTATCGCTTAATTTTGATACGATTGCATCTAACTCGTTTTGGCTTTCAAAAACGATTTCTTCTTGGATATTAAGTGAACAGTTTTGATCAAAAAGTTTTTTCAAGTCAGTTAGTTTAATTTTGACACATTTTACCTTACCATGAAAGCCGTGTGGATTACTTTTATCAACCAAACCCTGCCTAAAAAAAATTACTAAATAATCTTTATAGGTTGTCATAGTAGGAAAAGAACTATAAATTACAGGATTTTCATTTACTATTGTTTTTGTTATCATAAGCTGTTTGCTATTATATAAAAGTTTTTTCTAATCCACAATCTTTTTTGTTTAAAATCAGGCATGATACTTTCTACTTTTTGCCAGAAATTTTTTGAGTGATTTAGGTAAAACAAGTGGCAAAGCTCATGAATAACGACATAATCAATATAAGCTTGATCAAGCAAAATATTATAAAAGCTAAACCTTAAATTACCGTTAAAATCGCAAGAGCCCAGTCTTTTTTTTGCGCTTGTAATATTTACGCTTTTAAATGTACAATTAAGCAGGTTTGAGTAGTAATTTAAACGAGTTTTTATAAAATTTAGAGCTTGTTCTTTGTACCAATTAATTAAAACTGTTTTTGTGCTTGATTGTTTTTTTAATAATATAAAAATCTTACCATCACTCAAAAAAACACTGTTTTTGTTTGCATTTGATATTTTTAACTCATAAATTTTGCCTAAGTAATAAAATTTTTCGCCATCTATGTAATCTTTTTTTGCGCACAAAGGATGTTTTTTGATTTCATCTATTTTTCTTTCAATCCAAGCTTTTTTATCTTGTATAATTTTAATAATTGTGCTTTTATTTGTGCCAAAAGGAGCTCTTACCAGTAAATTAGCATCTTTTGTAATGATGAGGCTTATAGTTTTTCGCTTTGAATAAACAATTTGAATTTGCATAAAAAATGGCGGAGAGGGCGGGATTCGAACCCGCGGTAGAGGTTTTGCCCCTACACTCGCTTAGCAGGCGAGCGCCTTAGGCCAACTCGGCCACCTCTCCAAATAAAAAAATGGCGGAGGAGGTAGGATTCGAACCCACGGAAGGCTTGCACCTTCAACGGTTTTCAAGACCGCCGCCTTAAACCACTCGGCCACTCCTCCGAAACTTCGTTTAGTATAGCAAATATGAGCCATTTTTCAAGTATTTTTTTATGTGAAAAATATTATTGACAATGTTAGATAAATATAATAAAATTAGAATACTATAATTTTTTGGAGGCATTCAATGTGTGTACTTGTAGTAGGTGGCATGGATAAACTTGTTGAAGACTATGTTAAAGCAGGAGAGCAAATGGGTGTAAAACTAAAAGTTTTTACAAAAAGGGTAACTGACTTTCCTTCTAAAATTGGTGGTGTAGACGCTCTGATAGTATTTACAAACAAAGTTTCTCACCCAGCAAAAAATCAAGCTGTAAAATTTTCAAAAAAAACCAATAAACCCATTTTTTTATGTCACTCTTGTGGCGTCTGCTCTTTAAAAAATGCATTAAAAGAATTAAAATACGCAATTGAACAAAAGCGTTAATTTTGCGTTAATGTTTTTTAAATAAAATACCTCTTGAAAACATTTTTTAAGGAGGTATGTATGGAAATTGTTAAAGAAAATGAGTTTTTAAACAAGGTAGCTCAAGTAGGTGTGATTTTTTGGCTAACAAAAATTGTAGCGACAACGCTTGGTGAAACGTTTGGAGATTTTTTGTCAATGACACTCAATTTGGGCTATAGCTTAACGCTTGTTATTACAATGAGTTTTTTGGCAATTACACTTTTTGCGCAGCTAAGCTCTAAAAAGTATGTACCATTGTATTTTTGGCTGGCGATTATTGGTACAACCACTGTAGGTACAGAAATATCCGATCTTTTAGATAGGACACTTCATTTAGGTTATCCATTGGGCAGCTTAGTGTTATCAAGCGCATTGCTTGCAACATTATTTTTGTGGTATAAAAAATACAGAGACTTGAGTATTTACCCAATGACTGACTTTAGAAAAGAAGTATTTTTTTGGGTAGCAGTACTTTTTTCAAATAGTTTGGGTACTGCTTTTGGGGATCTTTTATCAGATAGTTTGCATTTGAGCTACTTAGGTGGCACAATGCTAACAAGTTCTGTTATTTTGATTGTTTTGGGTTTGCATTATTTTAGCAAGGTAAGCCCGGTTATACTGTTTTGGGTTGCCTTTGTTTTTACAAGGCCATTTGGGGCAACTTTTGGCGACTTGTTAACAAAACCTGTTAATATGCACGGCTTGGAGCTTGGAACGCTAAATGCTTCAATTGTAGAGTTTTTAATTATCAG
>NZ_JBMFGQ010000023.1:0-2238 GCF_049977265.1 Desulfurella sp.
GTTAAAAATAATAACAAATGCAAATAAAATATAAGTGCGTGACTTTAAAGACATGTTTCCCCCTCCCTCATTAGAGTATTACATTATTGCTAAATGTAATATCATGTAATTACATTTTGATTGATTATTAATTACATAATTACTTTTTTAATACATTACAATTAAAAAAATACAAAAAAATTGACATAGATCAATTTTTATTAGCAAATTTATGATATATTGTTTAAAAGATTGTAATTTTGAGGTATTTATGCAAAATCAAATCAGACCTATAAAAGCTATTGCAATAGCTGTAATTGGTATAATAATTGGTGTTTTATTATCATTTGCAACTTACATTGGAGTTGAAAAAACAGCTGGTGAAAATTTTTGCGCATCGTGTCATTCAATGCAACCCATGGTTCAATCGTACACATTAGATGTGCATGGCGGAAACAATAAATTTGGCTTTAAAGTTCAGTGCACAGATTGTCATCTACCCCACAATAGTCTTCCAAATTATTTATTTACAAAAGCTAAAACCGGACTTAACGATGTATTTTTTGAAACTTTTACAAATACTTCAAAAATAAATTGGGCTCAAAAATTAAAAGATCCAAATAAATATGTTTACGATAGCGGTTGTCTGAAGTGCCACAGCAATCTTAAAGAAGAATCTCTACAAAATCAAAGAGCATTTTTAGCGCATAGGGCTTATTTTGCAAAAACAACTACTCAATCATGTGTGGACTGCCACAGCAATGTTGGACACAAAGATTTAAAAGCATTTATTAAGTCTTAAGGGGGTTTTATGAAAAAAACATTGGTAATTGTAGGTGTAGTGTTTCTTTTGGTTATTGTTGGAAGTGCAAGCTGGTTTCTGAGTCAAGCAAATAAATCTCAAAACCAGATTATAGCTGAAAATCCAATCGTTTCGCAAAACAATTCAAATTTACGCTATGCTAATATTGCCTACAGTGAAAAAATTAATATGTCAAAAGGTAAAGGTGTAACAAAAGAAGCTGCGACATGTATAGAGTGTCACGCACAAAAAACACCTGCAATTGTACAGGATTGGTCTAAAAGCTCAATGGCACATGCTGGAGTTAGCTGCATTGATTGTCATGGTGTTTCAAAGGACAACCCTATGGCAAATCAAAATTGTCCTGGCGTAAAGGGCACAAATATTTATGTTAGCAAAATGGTATCACCAAAAACCTGTGCAAAATGCCACCCAAACGAAGTTAAAGAGTTTGAAGAAAGCGGTCACGCAAGAGCAGCTATCCATATAGTTGCGCTAAAGCCAGATCAGGCATTATTGGCACATGAAGATATGGGCATGCCACAGTATAAAGATGCGGTTTTACTTACAGGTTGCGCTCAATGTCATGGCTCTATTATTAAAATGGGTCCCAACCATGAACCCACTCAAGGCACATGGCCAAGTCATGGTATAGGTAATGTCTATCCAGACGGGGGTGTAGGAAATTGCGCATCTTGTCATTTTAGGCATCAATTTTCTATAGCCCAGGCCAGAAAACCTTCATCTTGTGCAACATGCCATTTAGGTCCTGACCACCCCGATATAGAAGTCTATGATAATTCAGTTCATGGTGCTCTTTTTGCAGCGCATGGTGACAAATGGCATTGGGATAGCCCTCCTGGTGCATGGATACCTGGAAATGACTATAATGCCCCAACATGTGCCACATGTCACATGAGTGGTGTAAATGGATTGCAACCAACACATAATATTGATATGAGACTAAAGTGGAACCTATGGGCACCAATTTCAAAAGAAAGGACAGGTGGTTACGAAACTGCAGCTTTTGAATATATGAAAACAGGTAAATTTACAGCTGGTAATCCTTTAGCTGGAAACCCAAAAGGTCCACAAGAAGCAAGAAAAGAAATGTTACAGGTATGTGCATCTTGTCATACTACTTCATTTGCATCTAATTACATGGCACAAGCTGACAAACAAATAGAGCTTTACAATAAGTACGCTCACGCTGCAAGCGAAATGATTAATACTTTAGAAAAGAAACATTTAATGATGAAAGATCCTTGGGCTGATCCTGCATTTAGAACATACTATTACATGTGGCACCATGAGGGCAGAAGGATGCGCCAGGGCGCTGTAATGGAAGGTCCAGATTATTCACATTGGCATGGTGTATTTCAACTTCAACAAAGTCTCAGGATTCTGCAGGCAATATACAATCAACGAATGAAAGATGGCAAAATTGATCCAAATCA
>NZ_JBMFGQ010000023.1:2338-27653 GCF_049977265.1 Desulfurella sp.
AAGAGGTTTTGAATGTACTCAAATATCCTATCCATTTCTAATTTTGTTTATATTGCAAGTGCTTTTGTTTTAATTTTGAGTTTTATTGTTAGAAAAAAAAGTATTGATGTTGCTGGAAAAAGCTTATTTGTTTTAGCATTTTTTATTGAATTTTTATACTTTACACTTAGATTCATTGAAACTTACCAAAAAGGCTATGATTATCTACCTGTTACAAATGCATTTGAATCGTTTATTTTTTTTACGCTGTGCTTAGGTTTTTTGCAAACACTGATGATAAAAAAAGCCTCTGGTTTTATAGTCCTTTTTAGTTCAATTGTTATAAGCACAACACTTCTAGCATTATCTATAGCTGGATTTAGCCAGCATATAGAGCCACTTATTCCAGCCCTTAAAAGCAACTGGCTTGTTGCGCATGTTATAACTTCATTGTTAGCATATGCTGCATTTGCCATAAACTTTGTAGCAAGCTCATTTGTTTTGTACTCATCACAAAAACGCATTGACAAAATTGTTGGCTCAATAATGTTTGGAGGGCTATTAAGCTTAATGTTTACAGCTGTTATTGTTAGCATAACTCATAGTAGCCCTTTGGTAGTAGGGATTGTATTTTTGGTATTAATTTCAACAATGTTATTTGTTTTAAGCTTTATACTAAAGCCATATACAAGCAAAGAATGGATTGAAAAACCGCTTGTGTTTGGGTTTGTACTGCTAACAATAGGCATTATTACTGGTTCAATATGGGCAAAATACGCCTGGGGTGGCTATTGGAGCTGGGATCCAAAAGAAACGTGGAGTTTTATTACGTGGATTGTATATTTAATAAATTTGCACTTTGCAAGAAAAAAAAAGAGTGCAAGATTTTTGGCTTATTTGGGTGTAATTGGTTTTTTGAGCGTACTTATTACATACCTCGGTGTAAATTTTGTATTGCCAGGTTTACATAGCTATGGATCAAATTAACATTTTTATTGACAAAATATATAATTTTTTAAAAAGTCTTACACTGGCAGTTGTTCTTCTTAGCTTGATAGCTTTTTTTAGTGCGATAGGCACAATTGCCAGTAATGTTAAATTTTTAAAAGATTTAGGTCTAGACAATGTTTATTACTCAAAATGGTTTTTATTGCTAATTGTATTGTTTGTAATAAATTTAGTGCTTTGCACGCTAAGTATGATACCAACTACAAAAGCACTATTTAGCCCAAAAGCACCAAATAAAATTTTCAAAAGTAAAAGAACAGATGCAAAAAAACACTTAATTAATCTACTTAAATCAAAAAAACTCTATATTCAACAAAAAGATGATCTTATCGCAGCTTATAGATATCCAGTTAGAAAATTTGCCGTATACGGTATACACCTTGGTATACTAATTGTAGCTTTTGGTGCTTTGGTAGGCTCAATCTGGGGGTTTCGTGGTATAATGGAAATTCCACAAAATGAGGCTAGCAATATCGTAGTAACAAGAAATAACTACTTAAGTTTACCCTTTTCTGTTTATAATAAAAATTTTACTGTAAGTTTTTATCATAACAAAGATATACCATCTGAGTACAAAACTACAGGATACATTATTGATTCAACTCAAAAAATACCATTTAGTACAACAGTTAACCATCCATTTATACACAAAGGCATATGGTTTTACCAGGCAAGCTACCAGTTAAACCCACATGATAGTTTTATTATTTTAAACGTAAACAATTCCAGGGTTCAGCTGTATTTGCACAAGCCTGTATCTATTGACAATGCTCAGTTTTATCTAGCAAATTTGAGCTATTACAATTCAAAACCTATAGCTCTGTTGTATGTGGAATTGCCTCAAGGCAGTGCATCTGGGTGGATAAAACTTGGTGATAGTGCAAACCTTGGCCCAATAAATATTGTTTTTGAGCAAGCCAAAGAAAGCTATATAACTATACTAAGCGTTGCAAAAGATCCCGGCTCAAATATTGTAATTGTTGGTTTTATTATTATGATAGCAAGCTCAATGCTTATATTCTTGAGGTTCAGACGCAGAGTATACAAAGTAGAGCAAATTTAAAAAAAACAACAACCAAATTATATGGTTGTTGTAGTAATTATTTAATAAGTACTGTATCTTCTTACTATCTGCATTGCTCTTTTTGGATAAGAAAATACTATACTAAAGCCACTAAATACGTGTACAAGCCTACTAAATGGTAAAAGTAAAAATAATGTAAGTCCCATAAAAATATGTAACTTGTAAATAAAAGGCATACCGTTTAGATAGCTTGAAGCGTTTGCTTTAAATAAGACAATTGATTGGGCATAATTTGCAAACTTAACAAGCCATTGGCCATCCTTATCCAACAGATAAGAATAAGGAACACTCATGAGTCCTGCAGCAACTGTTAATAAAATCCATAACAAAACAACAAAATCCATTGTTGTAGATGTATAGTATATATAATCATTAAAAAATCTTCGTATAATAAGCAAAAACACACCTACTATGCAAATTATGCCAGATACTGAGCCAGCATATATTTCTATAATTTGATGCGTTTTATCTGTTAAACCCAATAAACCAAAAATAAAATGTGGTGTCAATAGTCCACCCAAATGCCCTAAAAAGAGCGCAAGTATTCCTATATGAAAAAGATTATTAGCAACTCTTAGCTGATTTTTCTCTAAAAGTTCACTAGAGCTGGATTTCCAGTCAAGGGGCATATAAACAAATCTAAAAATACTTCCAAAAACGAAAATTGCTAAAACAATATAAGGGTAGATGCCAAACAAAAAATAATTAAGGTAGTTCATCTAAAACCTCCTTTTTACTCAACACTTCAAAAATTACACGATATGGGCTTTCAAATTCTTGTAGCTTTTTATAAATATTTGCCAGAATACTCCTGTAAGGTGCAATTTCTTCCAAGACTTCTTCTTTTTTAAGAAAAGATAGATACTCTAAATACATTGGCAAAAAATCAGGTGTATGATTTTGTTGCGGTTTTAAGCCTAACTTAGAGTATTTTTCAATAAAGTCAAGCAACTTTTGCCCTTTTGTTTTATCATCTTTAAAATGCTCAAGCAAATACAAACTGCAAGATGGCGTTAAATCAAAAACAAAAGTATAGTGTTTTTGCTGATCTAATATGTCTATTTTTTCCATATAATCTAAAAGTGGCATCAAAAATTCCAGCTTATTTTCAACCGCAAATGCTCTAAATTCGCTAATGTAATTTGTTAATTCTTCACCTGGGTATAAAAGTAAGACACTAAAGAGCTTTAAAGTCTTCATTTTTTATGCTTTGGCTTTTAATTTTAAATAATATGCAATAGCAATTGAAATTACAGCAAGTACAACAAACACAATAAACCCTTTTGCATAACCAGCGCTTTTATATACTGCAACAAATTCCCCCATTATAGGCGGTATAACAAAACCACCAAACGCACCAAGTCCACCTACCCAGCCAGCAGCACCGCCAACCGCATCACTTACAAGTTTAGGCACAAGTTTAAATACGGCTGCATTATTTACTCCCATGCCTATTGCAAGTACAATTTCTGATAAAATTGCAATACCTATTGAATTAGCTAAAAATAAACCTAAAGCACCAATACCCATAAGCGCAAGTGAAATAATTGCTGTATTTGCACCACCTATTTTATCGGCAATAACACCACCTGCTATACGAATAGCAGAAGTCAAAATAGAGTAAGTGGCAGTCAATAGCCCAGCATATACAAGGCTTAAATTAAAATAAGACTTCCAGTATGTAGGAAGCCAAGCAGTTAAAGCAACAAAACCACCGAATGTGGTGAAGTATAAAATTACAAGCAACCACGTATTAAAATTTTTAGCAGACAAAGTCAGACTTTCAACAAGACTTTTTGATGGAAAGAGTTCTTGTCCTAAACTTTTTGCTTGCTCAATGGCCTTTTTTTCATCCAATCCTTTTTGTTTTAATTGAAAATAAGGCGCATTTTTACCTGTTGCATAGTACAAGATTGTTCCTATTACCAAAAAACCTAACCAGATAAGATAAGAGTTGAATAAACCCAGTTTGTGTAGAGCTATTGGTAACAAAAAAGAGAAAATACCAGGCGCCAGATTACCAACACCAGCAAAAGTTCCCAAAGCAAAACCTTGCTTTTTTTGCGGATACCAGTATGAAACCTGACTGATTCCAACAGAAAAGGTAGCAATACCGCTTCCACTGAGCAACCCAAATAACAATAAAAGCTCATATACACCGCTTCTTAAGTTATTAAACATAACCATATATATAACAATTGATAATCCTAATAGTCCAATAATAGCAATCAACATTAAAATCAAAAACGGTTTTCTGCCACCTGTCGTATCTACCCATGCAGAAAATGGTATTCTAAGAAGCGATCCAGATAAAGCAGGCATTGCAACAAGCAGACCTACCATCTGTGGTGTTAAGTTTAAAATGTCTTTAAATTTAGCAGCAGTTGGTCCAAAAAGTGCAACAGCAGCAAAGCCGAAAAAAAATCCCAGAGTTGCGCCAAATAACCCCTGAGCAGGTGTTCCTTTAATATCGTTCATCATTAGCCTCCAAAATCATTTTTTAAAAAGCCAACAGTGCCTTGTTTTTTAAAATTATCCTGGTGAAATTCACTGTGAAGTGTTGGTATAACATACCTATCTTCATATTTTGCAATAGCTAAATACCTATACATATCTTGAGCTTGATTTATGCTTAATCCAGCTTGTTTTAACACATCTTCATCAATTATACCTTCTACATTCTTTTTCCTAAAAAACCCTCTCAAAGTCATTAGTTTTTTTAATGCTGATACTATTGGTTTTCTATTTGAAGCGCACAAAAGATTTGCTAAATAATCAACAGGCAAGCTTAAGTCTTCAATATTGCCAAAAACTTCATCACTTTGAAATAACTCAGTTTTGTTGACAATTGGCGACAGTGGCGGTATATAAAAATTCATTGGTAGTGTTCTAAATTCCACATGTAGACCAAAAGCAATTTTCCATTCAACCACCATCTTGTAGACAGGTGAGTTCTGTGCGGCTTCTATAAAATTTTCTGGTATACCATCTTTTCTGGCTTGCTTTATGACATTTTCATCAAAAGGATCTAAAAAGACACTTAATTGGGCTTCATACAAATCTTGTTTGTTTTGAGTCTTTGCAATTTGTTCGATTTTATCCTGATCGTATAGCAAAACACCAATATAGCGAATCTTTCCAACACAAGACTCGCTGCATACTGTAGGTTTTCCTACTTCAAGCCTTGGGTAGCATAATATACATTTTTCTGACTTTCCTGTTTTGTAATTGAAGTAAATCTTTTTATATGGACATGCACTTACGCACATGCGCCAGCCTCTACATTTATTTTGGTCAATCAAAACAATGCCATCTTCATCCCTTTTGTATATGGCAGCAGACGGACAGCTTGCAACGCAGGCTGGGTTTAAGCAATGATTGCAAAGCCTTGGCAGATACATCATAAATGTATTTTCAAATTCTGAATAAATCTCTTTTTGCAAGTTTTCAAAGTTATAATCTTTTGAGCGATTTTCAAATTCACCGCCAAGGTCATCTTCCCAGTTTGGACCCCATTCTATTTCTATCTCTTTTTTCGTAATAGCTGATATTGGTTTTAGAGAAGGAAAATACTCTTCGTTTGATAATTTCAAAT
The DNA here is from genome assembly GCF_049977265.1 of Desulfurella sp. Taxonomy (GTDB): domain Bacteria; phylum Campylobacterota_A; class Desulfurellia; order Desulfurellales; family Desulfurellaceae; genus Desulfurella. The sequence goes on from NZ_JBMFGQ010000023.1 coordinate 8,005, forward strand.
ACTCGTAATCAAACTCGAAAGGCTCATAGTAGTCCTTTAATTTTGGCAGATTGGGGTTTGCAAATATATTTAACAAAATCGAAGTTTTTGATCCAAGGTTTAGTTTTAATTCATTGTTTTCAAGTTTCCATCCACCTTTGTATTTTGATTGATTTTCCCAATCTTTGGGATATCCTATGCCTGGCTTTGTTTCTACATTATTAAACCATGCATATTCAAGCCCTTCCCTTTTTGTCCACACATTCTTGCATGTTACAGAACAGGTATGGCAGCCAATACACTTATCCAAATTTAGCACCATTGAAAGCTGAGCCTTTACCTTCATAATTGCCCCCTTGCGATTGTTGTTTTTTTAGACCATGTAGGTTTTTGCAACTTTCTTACAACAACAAAATCGTCTCTGTTTGAACCTACAGTCCCGTAGTAATTAAAAGAATAAGATAGCTGGGCATAGCCTCCTATCATATGAAGCGGATTTAATAGTACTTTAATCACGCTGTTGTGCACTCCACCACGATTCTTGGTCCTTTCTGAGATTGGTGTATTTATAACTTTATCTTGAGCATGATACATAAAAGCACTGCCTTTTGGTATTCTTTGGCTTACAACTACCCTGGCTAGCACAACACCATTTTTATTGAATGCTTCAACCCAATCATTGTCTTTTAAACCTAAAATTTTAGCATCAGACTCACTTATCCATATATGCGGTCCACCTCTTGAAAGCGTTTGCAATGTTAGCAAATCTACATATGTTGAGTGTATCCCAAACTTTTGATGAGCTGTGCTCCATTTTAGTGTAAGCGTATTGTCTTCTTTGTTTATATTTGATAAAGATTTTGCATCAACTAAAGGCTTATAAACTGCAAAGTTTTCACCAAATAGCTGCATCCACTTGTGGTCCTGATAAAACTGGATTCTACCTGTTAGTGTTCGCCACGGTATGTACTCATGTACGTTCTGATAATTAGCGCTATATGGTATTTCTTTTGACTCAATACCGCTCCATATAGGCGAAGTAACTGTCCTTCGAGGTTGGATTTGTAAATCAACAAATCTTAAGCTGTAATCAATTGGCGGTCTTATATTGTTGTGCAAGCTGCCTGTTTTTAAAGATAAATTATCAAATGCTTTATGCGATACTTTTGCATTGGTTTCGGGTGCTAACTCTAAAATCGCCTCGCATACTTCTTTGGCGTTTTCTATTTTAGCTTTATTATCAATTTCACCATTTAGCTTTTTTAAATACTCAACTTCTTCTTTTGTATCCCAACTTACACCTTTTGCACCATTGCCAAGTTTTTCTAACAATGGTCCAAGCGTTGTATACTGCTTGTAAACATTCGGATAATCCCTCTCAATAATGCTTATCGTAGGAAAATTTTTACCTGGAATAATCTCTGTATTGTCTACTTTCCAATCTTTTGGCTCAAATGCTTGACCAAGCTCTGCAGGTGTATCGTGCATAAGGGGTGAAAGTACCAATTCTTTTTGAACACCTAAATGATCTTTGGCAAGCTCTGAAAATTTTTTTGCAAGCTCTTTAAATATATCCCAATCATTTTTACTTTCCCATAAAGGATCAAGCGCTTTGGAAAAAGGGTGTATAAATGGATGCATATCCGTTGTACTTAGATCTTCTTTTTCGTACCAGCTTGCAGCAGGCAAAACTATATCCGAATAAATACATGTGGTAGACATTCGAAAATCAAGCGTTACAAGTAAATCAAGTTTACCTTCAACTGAATTTCTCCATACAATTTCTTTCGGACGCTTGCTTTCATCAATTTCTTTTGCTAAAACGCCAGATTTTGTACCAAGCAAATGTTTCAGGAAATACTCATGACCTTTAGAGCTTGCTCCAAGTAGATTTGAACGCCACACAAACATATTGCGAACAAAATTTGCTGGATTATCTGGGTCTTCAAAAGCAAATCTTATCCTGGACTCTTTAAGATTGTTTATTAAATAATCTTTTGGATCAAGATTTTGACTTTGAGCGTCTTTTATTATTTCTATTGGGTTTTTATCCAAATACGGTGTAGCTGGAAGCCAACCCATTCTAACAGCCTTTACATTAAAATCAGCTGGTGAATAGTCCTTGTATGTATTTTCCGCCAAAGGTGATAATAAATCACCTATTTTTACATCTTCGTATCTAAACTGATCTGTATGAAAGTAATAAAATGAAGTTGAATTCATTTGCCTTGGTGGTCTATACCAATCAAGCGCAAATGCAATTGCACTCCATCCTGCAAGCGGTCTTACCTTTTCCTGACCTACATAATGAGCCCACCCACCACCGGATTGACCGATGCATCCGCACATTGTAAGCATATTTATCACGCTTCGATAAATTGTATCGGTATAATAGTAATGATTAACTCCAGCACCAATTATAACCATAGATTTACCTTTTGTTAAAAGAGCATTTTTAGCAAACTCTCGTGCTATCTTTATTACAACTTCCTTTTTTACGCCTGTGAATTTTTCCTGCCAGGCTGGTGTGTATGCACAATCATCATCGTAAGTTTTAGCCGTATTTAAATCGTTTAAGTTTCTATCAATCCCATAGTGAGCTGCTAATAGATCAAAAACACTTGCTACTATATATTGATTGCCTTTTTTGTTAATTTTTAGTGCCGGCACTTTTCTTTTAATAATTGAATTGCTTGTAAAATCAGCAAAACCAACTTCTACTACATCAGTAGCTATGTCAATGAGGCTAAGTTTTGGGTCTATATCTTTATTAGCTAAAGAGTCTTTTAAATGCAAATTCCATTTGCCATTATTTTCGTATCTAAAACCTATACTGCCATTAATTATTGCAGTCTGATTTGTTTTATTGTCAATTACAACAGTCTTCCAATCATCTTGTTCCAAAGAATCATCAATTATATCAGATGCTCTCAAAAATCTATCTGAAACAAAATAATCACCTTTATTGCGCAAAATCACAAGATGTGGCATATCGCTGTATTGCTTTACATAATTGTTAAAATACTCATAACTATTGTCAATATGGAATTCTTTAAAAATTACATGACCCATAGCTAGTGCCAGCGCAGCATCGCTGCCTGGTCGGGGCGCAACCCATACATCGGCAAACTTTGATGCTTCACTAAAGTCTGGCGATATGACAACAGTTTTTGTCCCCTTATAGCGTACTTCTGTGTAAAAGTGAGCATCTGGCCTTCTGGTTTGAGGTACATTGGAACCCCAAAGCATCAAATATGTAGAATTATACCAGTCTGCAGATTCTGGCACATCTGTTTGCTCACCAAATACTTGAGGAGATGACGGTGGTAAATCGCAATACCAATCATAAAAACTACCTACTACTCCTCCGATTAAAGATAAGTATCTAGCACCAGATGCATAGCTAACCATACTCATAGCCGGTATAGGACTGAAACCAAAAATTCTATCTGGACCGTATGTTTTAATCGTATATATATTTGCAGCAGCAATAATTTCTAAAGCTTCATCAAAACTTACTCTTACAAAACCGCCCAAACCTCTTTTTTGTTTGTAGATTTTACTATTGTCTGATTCAACAATAGCTTTCCATGCTTCCACTGGATTAAGTGTCTTCCTTTTTTCTCTGTATAGCTTTAACAACTCACTTCTTATCATGGGGTATTTTATGCGGTGAGGGCTGTAGAGATAACTTGAATAGCTTGCACCACTTGGACAACCTCTTGGCTCATATTCAGGAAGGCCATCTTGTGTTTGCGGGTAGTCATTTTGTTGTATCTCGTAGGTTATAATGCCGTTTTTTACAAATATTTGCCAACTACAAGAGCCTGTGCAGTTTACACCATGTGTGCTCCTGACAATCTTGTCATAAGAAAATCTGTTTCTATAACCATTTTCCCATGTCCTATCTTCCAGCCTTTCTTCAATAAAGCCGCTTGAATTTTTTTGAGATTTTTTAAAAAAAGAATAGCGCTCTAAAAAACCCATACTGCCCCCTTTTCGCATATTGTTTATCTGATAATATAAGCAATTTTTTAGTATAAACAATTGACATATATCAAAAATTTAAAAATTTTTTCACTAAATTATACCGCAGGGTTTTCTTCGTCTAATAGCCTCTTTTCTCCTTTCAGTTTTTGAATTTCTTTTACATCCTGCATAACTTCCAGTGTTCCATAATAATCACCATTTTCATCGTAAACGGGAAAATATCTTATATATAAAAACCTACCTTCAAAATTAATCCAAAAATCTGCTGATTTTCTCTTTTTTGCTCTAAAATCATCAAGAATTTTTTGCACTAAGTGTAAACTTTTTGGCGGATGGCATTTTTGAACCTTTCTACCAATATCCAATTTTGTTCTTGCAAATGTCCTGCCCTCACGCGGTAAGTTGAAATATACTACATTATCGTCTTTATCCACAAATGACACATCGCATGGCAGGTTATCTAAAACTCTTAGCAAAACTTTAATATCTAAATCTTCAAAAAGCTCCAGTGTTGATTCATTCATCTTGCACCTCCTTTGGTAGCTCAAAGTAGCCAAGCTCATCGGATTCACTTTTAATATCAGCCCAGTCTTTATCAGATAGCATATCAAGAGCTACATTGTATAAAATTTCCTGCTCTTTTTTTGTATGAAGTGCAAATGTCTCAAGCATATACCTGTAATTTGAAACTAAACGATCTACAAAATCTTCATAATTAATAGTTTCGTGATTATCAAGCAATTTTTCTATGCGGTTTCTTGCTTGCTTCATATTGTAGTGGTCTTGCCACATTATAGATGGAGGTTCTTCTACTCCATATTTTTCTATTACAGGAAACAGCGTATTTTCCTGGCGCGTGTTGTGATTGTCTTCTGCTTGTTTTTGCAGCTTTATGATTTGCTTTAGCTGCTCAATTACGCTTTGGGCTGAAGCATAATCTTGATAGTTTTTCAAAGTATTTGCTAAATTAAAACCATTTTCCATATACATCATAATTGCATCATGATCTTTTATAAGCCTGTAGAGAGGATGATTTTTATCAATGCGCTTTCTTGAGCTTGAGATTTGCTCTTTGAATAACTCCATATGAATATTGCAGGCTTTCATAAGATCGTCTGTTGTGTAACCTTCGTTTTTTAACTCGCTTTCAACAACTGCAATAAGCACCGGATCAGCTTTTTCTATCAAATCTTTAAAGCGCTTTTTTGCTTCTTCCACATTTTCTTTATTATAAATTTGCTTTAATATAGCCTTTAGCTTTTCTTTGATCTCTTTTGTATTTGTATCAGCAGATTTTTTATCATTTACAAAACCGCTTTTTATACCATTTTCGATAATTTGTAAAAATTCTTCAAAACTGTAACCACCCCTTGAAGCTACATGAGCCAGATCCACTCTTGGTGCCATAAGCTGAACGATTACTTTACTTGTAAGCATTTTATAGAGCGGATTTCTAGAGTATAAATAATCAGGTATGTTTGGGTATGCTTCAAGGAGTTTGCTAAACTTATCTTTTGGTTTGTAATCAAGCATTGTTCACCTCTAATAATAAAGGAAGGCTTTTTGCCTTCCTTTCTAAAAAATTTACTTTCCTTGCATAATAAGCTCTAAATCTTGCTGGACTTCTCCAATAGGCTTTACATCAAAGTTTTCAACAATAACCTTGGCTACATTTGGTGATAAAAATGCTGGTAGCGTTGGACCCAGCCTTATGCCTTTTACGCCCAAATACAGCAAAGCTAAGAAAACAGTTACAGCTTTTTGCTCATACCATGCTATATCGTAAGAAATAGGAAGCTTATTAATATCGTCAAGCCCAAATGCTTCTTTTAGCTTTAGTGCAATAACAGCCAAAGAATAAGAGTCATTGCACTGTCCTGCATCCAGTACCCTTGGTATACCGTTTATGTCACCTAAATTTAGTTTGTTGTAGCGATATTTTGCACAACCTGCTGTTAAAATGACAGTATCTTTTGGCAGGCTTTCAGCCAGATTTGTGTAGTATTTTCTTGTATTGTGTCTGCCATCGCATCCTGCCATTACAACAAACCTCTTTATTGCTCCAGAATTAACTGCTTCTATTACTTTATCTGCCAAAGCCAGTACCTGATTGTGCGCAAAACCACCTACAATAGTTCCTGTTTCAATTTGAGTTGGAGGTGGACACTTTTTTGCCATCTCAATAATGGGTGAAAAATCTTTTGGCCTGCCATCTTTCCTATCTGGTATATGCTTTAATCCAGGATAGCCTACCACACCTGTTGTAAATACCCTGTCTTTATAGGAATCTCTTGGTGGCACAAGGCAGTTTGTAGTCATAAGGATCGGTCCGTTAAAAGATTCGAATTCTTTTGTTTGCAACCACCAGGCATTACCGTAATTGCCTACAAAATGATCGTATTTTTTAAACTTTGGATAATAATTTGCAGGAAGCATCTCGCCATGAGTATAAACATCCACTCCAGTGTTTTTTGTTTGCTCAAGCAATTCTTCCATATCCTTTAAATCATGCCCGGAAATCAGTATACCTGGTCTGTTGCGTGTACCTATGCTTACTTTTGTGATTTCTGGGTTACCGTATGTAGATGTATTGGCTTTGTCTAAAAGTTCCATTGTCTTTACAGAAAACTCACCTGTTTTCATAACAAGGCTTATTAGTTCATCTTGACTTAAGTTTTCGGTTAATTGTGCAAGCGTATCTATCATAAAACTTGTAATTGACTCATCTTCAAAGCCAAGCACGCTTGCATGGTCGTAATATGCAGCCATACCTTTTAAGCCATATACAATAAGTTCTTTTAAAGACCTTATATCTTCATTGGTTTCACTTAATACGCCTATACTTTTTGAAAATTCTAAAGCTTTTTGTTTTGTTTCAAACTCATATAGGTTTGAATACGACACATTTTTTCCTTTAGAGCTCAAAAAAGAGCCAAGTAGCTTTGCTTGTGCATTTGTCTGCTTAATTTGCTCTATAACGCGTTCATCATCAAAATTGACATTTGTGATAGTCATAAATAGGCTTTCTGATACAAATTTCCCTATAGGTTTTGGATCAAAACCGTTAGAAATTGCCTGTCTTGCTATAACCGATAGACCTTTTAAATTATAAATCAATACATCCATCAAATTAGATGTGTGATCCTCTTTGCCGCATATTCCTTTTTCTACACTGCAACCTATACCGTGCATTGCCTCCTGGCACTGATAACAAAACATTGACATAAGCACCTCCGCTTTTTTTTCTTTATTCATAGTTTAAACAATATTTTCTAAATTAAATTGACGCATGTCAAAAAAGTGATAAAAGTGGTAAAGTTATTTTTGTTTTTTATTGTTTCTTTTGTAATATGTATCTAAAGCTTGATATTGGTAGACATTGTGGACAAGATTTTTAACATTCGTCAATTAAATTTATAAGGTTTTAGTGTAAAATAAAAAAATATGAAAAACAAGCAGGAAAAAATTAAACATGACAAAAAGGTTATTAAAAATTTTATCAAACTATACTGCAGAAAAAATCATTTAGAAAAGGGCGTAGAAGTTTACAAGGATGATTTATGCAAAGATTGTTACGAGTTGTTAAATTACGCTTACATGAAATTAGACAACTGCCCTTTAGACCCAAAACCCATGTGTAAAAAGTGTTTAATCCATTGCTACAGTAAAAAAAACAAAGAAAAAATTAAACAAATAATGAAATTTAGCGGTCTCTACCTAATAAAACACGGCAGGATAGATCTCCTTTTGCATTATTATTTTTAAAAAAAGTTCATCCAAGTTTTGTTTTGCTTTTTAAATACCAATATATGCTTGGGTAACCAACTAAAAATTCTAAAATAATAACAATTATCCTGCCTATTATAGAACCTTGCGAAAAAAATACCACAATACTAATAAGCGGTATAAGCAATAACAAAGCTCTCCAGGTAAGAGATAAATAAATTAAAAGTGGGTTTAAACCAATAAAACTATAAGATGGCAATACATGTTTGAAATATTCGTTTTTTAAACTTAATTTTTTGAATTCTTTGTATATAACAATAATTGAAAATAATATAAAAATCAAAAATATAGTTACAAACAGCCAGATTTCGTTAATATAATACGCGGCTTTAAAAAAAATAAAAACCGATATTATTAAAACTAAAAATAATTTTAAGCAAATAGTAGACCATAGTTTAAAAGCAATATCTGGTAAATCTTTTCCTTTGATCGCCATATTTTGATTTTAAACAAGTTTTGTCCAAAAAGAATTGATTAAAATCAAATATTTAGTAATTATTTTCATTCAATTTTGATAATAACCAAATCGTTTTTGTATGCATAGCTTCATAATCTTTTTAAAACTTTTCTTTGTTGTTATTTTAATAAGATTCAGGTACCCAAAATCTTTAAATAACTCTTCTGTGCTGCTTTATTCTTCAATATATTTGCCTGATTTCAGTATTTTAATTCTTTTTTAGCCCATATAAAAGATGCAACTTTATCTTTATATTAAATATACTATAATCGTAAAAGCATCATATGAAACAAAAAGTATAGCCAGATTAAGTTTAACCAGTTTTCTTTTTAAATAACACGACAGCCATGGCCATCGTAAAAAAACTGATAGGTAAAAGTGGCCATATTGTAACAAAAACTATTTTGAGGGATGGGTTTTCCAAAAATATAGCTCTTGAAATTGTAACCATATACTGTAGAGGATTAATATAAGCAACCCAACGCATAGTAGATGGTATATTTTCAATTGGTGTAGCAAAACCACTTAAAAGTACCATTGGCACTATATATGAAAATCCACCTAAAAAGCCCTGTTGTTGAGTTTTAGATAAAGAAGATATAAATAATCCAACGCCAACAATAGCAATCAAAAACAAAAACATTGCAAAAAATAGTATAAATACCGAACCTTCGAATGGTAATCCAAATATATATCTGCCCATCAACACCATTAGTATGCCTTCAAAGAAACCAATGACAATTGCTGGTATTGCTTTACCTATTAGTATTTCAGAAGATTTAATTGGAGACACCAACAGTTGGTCAAAAGTACCAAGCTCTCTTTCGCGCGCAATAGTTAAAGCGGTTATTAGTATTGTAACTAAATTTATTAAAATTCCAACCAAGGCGGGAACTGAGCTCCACATTGGGTTTAAATTAGGATTAAACCACATCCTATAAGTAATTTTGCTAGAAACATTTTGTATGTCTTTAGTGTTAATTGATATGCTATCCGAAAATTTTTTTACAATAGAATTAATATAGCCATCTACAATTAATGAGGCATTTGTTTTTCTGCCATCAAGAAGTACTTGAATTGTAGCGTTTCTTTTTGATAAAACATCTTTTGAAAAATTCGCTCCAATATGAATTACTGCCAAAATTTTTTGATCTATCAATGCTTTTTCTGCTTCTTTTAAGTTGCTATAATATTTTATCTTTGTAAATGTCTTAGAATCACCTTGAAAATAAGAAATGAGATCAATTGCCGGTTTGCTTAAATCTTCAGTATAAATACCCAAAGAAACATTTTTAACATCATGCGTTGCAGCAAAACTAAATATAAGCAATTGCAATAAAGGTGGAATTATAAGTATAGATCTTGAATATGGATCAACCCATATAACTAAAAACTCTTTTATAATTAGTCTGAAAATTCTATTTATCATTTTAATCCTCAAGATCGGTTTTTGTTTTTTTAAATAGCAAAAATGTCAACAATAATCCAAAACCTAACATAAAAAAAGTATCAGGTAAAATAATTTTCCACACATCACCTGTTAAAAAAATAGTTTGTAAAGAAGTTACAAAGTAACGAGGAGGCAGGATATATGTAATAATTTGTATAGGCAAAGGCATTGAATTGATATCAAAAACAAGCCCAGATAAAATAAAAGATGGTAAAAAACCAACTATAAGTGCAACCTGTGTAGCAATAAATTGGTTGCGTGCAACAGCTGAAATAACTAATCCTAAACTTAAAGCAAAAATTAAAAAAACACCAGATACCACTATTAGAGCCAAAATTGAGCCTCTCATTGGTACTTTCATTATGAAAATTGAAATAATTGTAACTATACCCATTGCAATCATGCCAAGCACAAAATACGGAAAAAATTTGCTTATTAAAAATTCCAATTTTGTTACAGGAGTAGATAAAAGAGCTTCCATAGTGCCTCTTTCCCATTCGCGAGCTATTACTAAAGAAGTTAACATCGTGCCAATAAGAGTCATTATAATTGCTATTGATCCTGGCAGGATAGCTAAACTTGATTTAGCATTACTATTAAACCAAATACGAGAATCTATATTTATAATTTTCTGATTTTTTACTCCATTTTGTATGTCTTGTTGCTGAAGCCATTTTTGATATGTACCATCTATATAATTTTTGACTAATGAAGCAGTGTTGGCGTCTGTACCTCTAATAATAATTTGAACAGGATTTTTTTCTTTTAACAATAGGCGCCTTGAAAAATCTTGAGGTATAACTAAAATAGCATTAATTCTTCCAGCTATGAGATATGGTTGTAATGCTTTTGTACTTTGATCAACGCGAACATTAAAAAACTTTACACTTTCAAACGAAATTAACAATGAACGCGCTTTTAAAGAATTGGATTCCATAGCTACACCTATATTGATTTTTCTCAAATCAAGAGATACACCATAACCGAATATAATAAGTAAAACAATTGGCAATATAAAAGCAATCAAAATGCTACTTGGATCTCTGAGAATTTGATATGTTTCTTTAATTATCAAACTAACAACTCTCAAAAGACTTTGTTGTTTTGTTTGTAAACTAAGGCGTTTTAGAAATTTTTTCATAATCTTTTTCTTTATAAAAAGCTTCAACTAATTCTACAAAAGCATCCTCAAGTGTTGGATTGGGATTTTTTTGAGATTTTACTAATTGCCAAATATCATCAACTCCACCTCTAGCAATAATCTTGCCTTGAAAAATTAACACTATATTATCACAATACTCGGCTTCATCCATAAAATGTGTTGTTACCACAACAGCAACTTTTTTTTCGACAAAAGCATTGATTCTAAACCAAAATTCTCTTCTTGTAATTGGATCAACACCGCTTGTTGGTTCATCCAAAAATAAAATCTGTGGGTTATGTATGGTTGCGCAAGCCATTGATAACCTTTGCTTTATTCCAAGAGGCAAATCAATAGCTTTTTCGTGTTTATAAGGTATTAACTCAAATCTTTCAAGTGTTTCAAAAACCGCGTTTTTTAATTCATTTGATTTTAATCCATAAACACCTCCGTAAAATTCTAGATTTTGTATGACATTTAAATCTCCATATAAACTAAACTTTTGAGCCATATAGCCAAGCATTTGTCTTACTTTGGCGGGTGCTTTAATTAAATCAATCCCTGCAAGCTTTGCAAAACCACTTGTAGGCTTTAAAAGACCACACATCATTTTGAATGTGGTACTTTTTCCTGCACCGTTTGGTCCTAAGAGTCCAAAGATTTCACCAGGTTTTACTTTAAAGCTTATTTGGTCAACTGCTCTAAATCCGTTAAATTCCTTTGTTAATTTATCAACTTCAATTATTGGTATATCTTCTTTTACATTTAAATTCATATAAGATTTGGTTGAATCCTCGATTTCTTTAACTTTATCTTTTGATATTCCCCCAAGTAAAATCATAAATGCATCTTCAAATCTAGGCGCTGTTTGTATAAGTTTGGAATTTTCAATATTTATGCTTTGCGGATTAAAATCTTTTGATGTTATAATTCTTATGGATTTACCTTGAATCACACTGTCTATAATTTGATCATTCTTGATAATTTCAGTTGCAAATTTTCTAATTTTAGTTTTATCTGCTAAATCAACCAAAAATGTACGACCCGAAATTGAATTTGTTAATTCTTTTGGTGAGCCTTCATACAATATATTTCCATCGTTAAGTGCAATTATATGTGAACATTTTTCTGCTTCATCCAAATAAGATGTACTCCAAACTATTGTAACATTTTCAGATTTTATAAGATCATAAATAATTTTCCATAATTCTCTACGAGACAATGGATCAACACCTACGCTTGGTTCGTCAAGCAACAGGATCTCTGGGTTATGTATAAGCGAACATGCAAGACCCAGTTTTTGCTTCATCCCACCAGATAAATTCCCTGCCAATCGGGAAGTAAATGGAGCTAAATTTGTAAATTCCAACAATGTTTTTATTTTTTGTTGTAATAAATCACCTCTTACACCTTGTAGGTTTGCATATAGTTTCAAGTTTTCCAAGACACTTAAGTCTTCATATAGTCCAAACTTTTGAGGCATATAACTGATATTTGAGCTAATTGATTTATTTTCATCAACTTTAATATTTATCTTTATCTGGCCTGATGTTGGTTTTAAAATACCTGCAATCATTCGCATCAAAGTAGTCTTACCTGATCCATCAGGACCAATAAGTCCTGTAATTTTACCTTTTGGTATGCCTGTTGTTATATTATTTAGTGCAATTTTATTAGTTTTGTTGAATTTTTTTGTTATACTTAAAATTTCTATTGCGTTTTCTTTTTGCATTTGTATCTACTTTTGGTTTAGATTAATTTCTACTGTTACTGGCATTCCCTGTAAAAGTTGATTGTCATGTTTTTCCACCACAATTCTTGTTCTGTATACCAAATCCGTTCTTACTTCTTTTGTCTCAACATTTTTTGGTGTAAATTCTGCAACCGGCGAGATGTATCCAATATAGCCTATGTATGCTTTGCCTGAATCTGTTTTTATTTTTGCTTTCATACCTGGACGAACCACTCCCAAGTATTTTTCACTGATAAATGCTCTTATGTAGATAGGGTTCATTAAAGCAATAGTGTATACTGGCTCACCCACGTTTGCATAATCTCCTTTTTCTAGCACTCTTGTCTGTATAACACCATCTACTGGTGAGTATAGTTTTGTGTCATTCAAATCTCTTATAGCTTGGTTGAGTGCTGCTTGAGTCTCTTTGACTAAAAATTTTGCTTTTTGTATATCTTCATATCTTGGACCTGTTTCGACAAGGTTTTGAGTTTCCACTGCAGATTTTAACTTTTCTTTAGCAATTTTGTATTGTGTTAAAAACTTATCGTATTCTTCTTCTGAGATTACATCGTATTTAACTAAGTTTTTTCGTCTTTCAAATTCATTTAATGCATTTTCATATTCTGCACGAGCCAGCAATGTCTGAGCTTTTGCACGTTTAATTTCCTCTGGCCTTGAACCATGCTCCAATGACAATAATTCTGCTTTTTTGGCTTCATATAAAGCTTTTGCTTGGTTTAATCTATTTATATAGTTTTCATCATCTATAGATGCAAGTAGTTCATTTTTTTTAACAACATCTCCTTCGTTTACATATAAATGTTTAATTCTACCCGGAACCTTAAAACCTAACCTAACTGTTCTAATTTCTACATTACCTTGAAGTACAATTGAATTCGAAGTTTTTTTCTTGAAAAATAACATCGAAATTAAAATAACAATTGTAATTATAATTGAAATAATAAGAACAATCTTTATTTTTTTATTCACTTATGCCTCCATTGTTTTGACAACTAATTCCTTTTTTAAATATATAAAATACAACCTTTGCTTTTTCTAAAATTTCTTTTTTATTTTTTGTAATTGTAGAATACAAAACAAGACCTTGTATATTTTCTAAAAAAAGTTCTGAAATACTTTGTGTATCGATTGATTCACAAATCTCTTTGTTTATTTTCCCTCTTTCAACGGCTAAAGTTAATTTTTCAATATAGTTTTCGAGAAATTTTTTTGCTGTGCGCTTTGGAAGAGTATCTCGTGAATCCAATAATTGCAACAACAATATACGCGGTATGCTGGGATATTTGGATACAAATTTGATATGTGAAAAAAACGCATCTTCTAATGCTTTTAAAGCAGAATCATTGTTGTTTAGTGTTTTATTTAAAATACTCATAATATGATTTGAAATCCAATTTATAAGATTATTAAATAAATCATATTTTGTAGGAAAATGTTTAAATATTGCACCTTGTGTCAAACCCATTGATTTTGCAATATCTGATGTTGTAATAAAATCTGGATTATTATTTTCAGATAATTTTAACAATGTTTTGATTGTAACGAATTGTCTTTTTTGTGAGCTCAATCGTTTCATAATTCACCCCAGAAAGTAAGTAATTGATTACTATCTTAATAAAAAAAATAAAATTGTCAACTACTTGATAAAATTATAAACTTCATTTCAATAACTCAATTCAATTACTCGATTACAAAGAAAGCGCTTTGGTAATTAATTCTACAATATTTTTATCAAATTCTTCTATTAACTCATTAAAGCTTTCAATGTTATAACGTGTTTTAAGGTATGAGAAACTATTAAAAGCGACTTTGACATTATTGTCTTCTTCTATCACAAGTATTTTGCTTGGTAAATCAATAGCTACAAAAGGAGAAGCTTCCATAAGAAGCGTCCCCTTTTCAGGATTTCCAAATAATAACACCACAGTAGGTCTTAAATGTAAATTCACATCATGTGCTAGCTGTGCATGATCTATCTCACAAAACAAATGTAACTTTGCATTTTTAATGAATAACCTTAAACGTTCTAGCGTTTCTTTAAACGAATAGCAAGAAACAAAAAATAATAACCCAGAGTGGTCATCATTAACTATGTATTTTTTATTTAAATCCTCAAACTTTGACAAATTAACCTCTTATGACATCAATATATAAATAAAACAATCACAATTTCTACTCTTCCAGCTCTCCCACCACCTTGAATCTCTCAAGCACTCTATCATCATGTGGCGCATCATCTATTTCGGCTGTAAGGTCTACTCCCGCATTGTGCGTTCCCATGTGTTCTCCATCTGTCCACATATCAGAGTCACTAACATCATAGATTTTACCTTCGTAAGCAACATATACTGGCATCCCGTTTTTACCATTGTATTTTTTTAACTCATCTTTTGTCATGGTTTAGCCCTCCAATGATATAGATTGTGTAGGACATGAATCTTTGGCTTCTTCGCAACATCCAGCATCGCAATTGTCAGCTATTACACGCGCTTTTGAGCCATCTTCATTCATCTCAAACACTTGTGGGCACACATCTGCACAAACGCCACAGCCTATGCATGTTTGTTCATCAATTACAGCTTTCATACATCCTCCTTAAATTGCTTTAGTTTGTTTTTTAATTCTTCTATTTCGTTTTTCAATTGCTTTTTTTCTAAGAAGCTTTTTGTAGCATCTCTGATTATAGCTCCAAAACCCAAAAGTTTTGAGTCTTGCTCTACTACAGCTATGCTAAAATCTATGGATAGAGATTTGTTGTTTTTTCCAATAGCCGGTACTGATAGCAAATCATCAGAATATTTGCTGCTTTTTGATTTTACAGCGCTAAAAAAACCATCCCAGTGCCTTTTCCTATATTTTTCCGGTATTATAATATCAAGGCTTTGACCTATTGCTTCACTTGAACTATAGCCAAATATTTTTTCACAGCCTCTGCTCCATAGTTTAATAATACCATCTACATCACAAAACAAAATCCCATCGCCCACGCCATTAAAAATCGCCTCTAAAATTTGACAGTTTTGACTCATAAATAACTCCTTTCAATGTATTCTAAAAGTGCTTTTGCATTATTTAGAGGGCTTTTAGACGAATAAACAAGTGTGATAGTTCCAACTTTTGATTTTTCTACAATCATATCTAAAAGTTCTTTTTTACTTGAGAGTTCATTAAAATAGCGTTCCTTAAACTCATCCCATTTTGTTTCATCATGAGCATACCACTTTCTAAGCTCACTGCTTGGTGCAATTTCTTTTAGCCATAAATCTATGTGTGCTTTTTGTTTTGAAATACTCCTTGGCCAGAGCCTATCAACCAGTATCCTATAGCCGTCTGTATCCTCATATGAAGAGTAAGCGCTTTTTAGTTTTATCATAAGGCACCATTTTCTATGTTATTTATTAAGTATTCGATATATTTTTTTAGAGTCAGTGTATAAACCTTAGCGTTGTCTAATATATCTTGAGTGTTTAAATTTTCTTTTTCAACTTCTTCATTGTATTCCAGTAACCATTTTTTTATCATATCCAGGCTTACCTCAATGTGAAACTGAAGACCGATTGCATTTTTATATACAAACCCCTGATTTTTATAAGAAGAAGATGAAAATACGCGTTGTGTATTATTTGGTAAGTCAAAAGTATCGTTGTGCCATTGAAATGCTTTGAATTTATCAGGAAAATTATAAAAGTATTCGTGGTTTGAAACTTTATGTATATCGAAAAAACCAATCTCTTTTGTATGTCCTTTATAAACCCTTGCACCCAAGACTCTAGCAAGCATTTGAGAACCTAAACATATACCTATAAGTGGTATATTGAGTGTTAGCGCTTCTTCTATAACTTTATACTCATGCTTTAAAAACGGGAATTTATCTTCTTCATAGGCTCCCATGTAACCCCCAAGCACAAGTATCAGTGAATAATTTTTTAGATTGCCAGCTAATTGTCCTTTGAAGGCATCAATATAGCTTATTTGATAGTTTTTTTGTCTTAATACCTCTTCAAAAAGGCCAGCATGCTCAATTGCGACATTACGTATAGCAAGTAACTGTTTCATAAATTATCCCAATATCCCAATCTCTTTGTGTTTATCTGCTATTTGTTGTGCAAGGCCAGTTATCTTTTTAAAGTCTTCAGGTTTTGGTTTACCCTTTATATACACAGGTTCAAACAGTTCAACACTTAAGTTTGTAAGATTGTTTTTTATATGTTCAACACCTTTGCCGCCCCACCCGAACGATCCAATTATGCCTGCAAATTTTGTTTTCGGTCTTAAGGCATTTGCAAGATATGCGGTAGTTATTATTTTAGGATGAACACCCGCTAGCACAAAAGGAGAGGCAAAAATCACAGTTGCTGCATCTACAAGATCCATAGCTATTTCTCCAAGACTTGATTGAGCAATATTGTATGGTCTTGCATATACGCCCTGCTCAATTAATGCATCTGATAAATAGTCAACGAGTTCTTTGGTGCTACCGTGCATGGATATATAGATTATAAGAGCTTCGTTATCCACATTGTCTGATATCCATTTTTTATAAGCATCTATTATAAACTGTGGATTTTTATACACTACACCATGGCCTGGCAAAATCATGGAAGGATTTAGTTCTTCTACTTTCTGAATGTTTTTTTGAATATTTTTTCTAAAAGGCATCATAATTTCTGCATAGTAGCGCTTTGCACCTTCATAGACTAACTTTTCATCTTTTGGTCCAAATATCTTGCTTGTTGCTATATGAGAACCAAAAAAGTCACAGGTAAAAAGCATCTTTTTCTCTACAAGGTAGACAGACATGGTTTCTGGCCAGTGGACCCATGGCGTAAAGACAAATTGAAGGGTTTTGTCGCCCAAGGATAAAGTATCGTTATCATTTATTATCATAAATCTGTCTTCATTAATATCAAGCAGGTCTATAAGGAGAGATTTGCATTTTTCATTTGTAACCACTTTTGCTTGAGGGTACCTTTCAAGCACTGCAGGTATAGAGCCAGAATGATCCTGTTCCGCATGATTTGCTATAATGTAGTCTATATTTTTTACATTCAAAATGTCTAAATTCCTCAAAAGCTCATGCTTTTTGCATGGATCAACACTATCAATTAAAGCTGTCTTTTGAGAACCAGATATCAAATATGAATTGTAGCTTGTGCCTTTTGGCAACTCAAGCAACTCATCAAAAATAGGCCTATCCCAATGCCTTGAACCTACATAGTAAACATCTTCGTCAACTTTTTGCACAGCCATTGTAAACCTCCTTGTAAAACATAAGATAGTTTTTTATGTTAAATTTTTATTTTCAAAACTATCTTACAAAATGGGCGCACTCAATGCAAACTTTTTTACCATCTTCAATTTTTATGTAATTTTGAGCTACTGCATCAGAGCAAACCTGACAAATTTCGTAGTTAAATGTTATTGCTTCTTCTTTAGATGGGTAATCAAACGGACCCTGCGCATCTATAAGTAAGTTATTGTTGTATAGCTCAAATACTTTCCTAAACAGCGCATATGAAACGCTTGTAGGTATACTTGAAGCATTTATGCCTTTGCTCCTATAATCCTTAACATAACTGGAGCCAAGGGCGCTTTTTATAATCTCTGGCTTTACCTTAACCTTAAGAGCCTTTTGCGTTTTAATGTGCATTATAAGAAAAGACCACTTACCAATAGGGTTTTTTTCAATAAGTCTTTTGCCAAATGTACAACCTGTGGAAAACTGCAATCCATCAACAAAGCAGCTTGCAATGTGGTTGTAGCCACTATTTGCAATAATGCGCGTTCCTAAATCTCTTTCTTTACTTATATCTAAAGCTTTCATAGCAAAAAGACCGCAGGCAAATCCTAAAGCCATACCACCGCATACATGCCCGTGAGTTGCAAGTGCAGCATAAAGCGATTCTTTTTCGGTATCACTTACATTTATAGACTCTACCAATTCTTTATAAGTTTCAAACATAAAACCTTCCTTATCCAAAGTGTTTTTCATAAACTGGATATAGCTGTGTTTCTTCTTTTATCATCCTGATTTTTAACATACCATAAATTTTCCCAAAATCCCTTGCAAACTGAATCTTATCTGTTATACATTTTTTGTATGTGTCAAAGAAATTTACCACATCTTTAGAAATTTCTTCCATCTCTTCTTTAAACTTTAAAACATTTTCTTCTACATTAACACCTTTGCTTTTTGCTTCATCAAACTTTGAGTATATAAACCTATCTTCTTTATAAAGATGCACCAAAAATAGGTTTTTGCTTTCAAAAAGCTTTTCCCTGGCGCCTTCTTTGTCAATGTTGTGCAATTCATCAAGTAATGAAAAAAGCTTTTTATGTTCTTTAAGCAAATCATCAATCAATTTACTCATAATTTGCCTCCAAAGAAGCGATTTTTAAAACTATATGCTATTTAAATAAAAAAGTATTTGATTTTAATCAAAAAATCAAACATTCAAAATTAACATTTTTTAATTTTATTAGTTACTTTTTTTTAATTTTATTATAATATTCTTAAATAAACAGTGGAGGAAATGGTATATGAAAATCCTGCATTTAGATACACAAAAAGGCTTTAGAGGCGGCGAGCAGCAGCTAATATACCTAGCGCAAGGCTTAAGAGAGCTTGGTATAGATTCTATTATTGCCGCTAAGGATGAGCTATACAAAAAGGCAAACGCAATGGGTTTTGAAACAATAGACTCAAGTAATTTAAAGCAATTATTAGGTGCAGCAAAACAATGCGATATTCTGCACGCTCATGCTTCAAAAGCGCATACTCTAGGCGTTTTTCTTAAATTATTAACAAAAAAACCACTTGTATACACAAGAAGGGTGGATTATAAACAAAAAAAGATATCAAAACTTAAGTATTTACTAACAGACAAAGTAGTGTGTGTTTCTGATTTTGTGAAACAAATCTTGTATGCAAATTACCGCTTGGATTCTGATGTTATATACGATGCAGTGGATCATGGTTTAATTCATAAAGTAGACGCCCAAAAAGTTAGCGAGATAAAAAAACAATATGGCCATGTAATAATTGGAAACATTGGAGCGCTAACTGCTCAAAAAGACCACAAAACCCTAA
>NZ_JBMFGQ010000024.1:0-26891 GCF_049977265.1 Desulfurella sp.
GTTGCATTCTTTCCCGTTTTGAAGGGAATTACGGGCGTTTTGCCGCAAGCTAGGTATTGGCTTTGCTGGCAATCTAATATTTTTTTATAAGCTTTGAATAAAATTGTTATGTTTTCGTTATTGCAAAAGCGTTAACTTTTAAAGAATCTAAACTAAATCTCCTGAAAAATTAACTATAAAAAACTTGACAAATTTAGTAAAAAAAATTAAACTAAAATAGTTATTAAAATTAATGAAATACAGGGGGATTTGTATGGGTAATGATACATTATTATTTTCAAATGCCATACATCAAAACATATTACTTGAGGATTTTGGTAGAGGCCAGATGGTACAAGCTAATGTTCATTTAATTGTTGATAACAAAAAAAGTATTATATTAGATCCAGGAGGTCATAAAGTATTTAAACATGTCCTAACAGAAATTGGCGCAATAAGTGGTATTGGTAACATTGAGTATATTTTTTTGTCCCATCAGGATCCTGATATTGTATCTGCAATCAACGGCTGGCTAATGACATTACCAAAAACAAAAGCATTAATTTCAAATTTATGGATAAGGTTTTTGCCTCATATTGGCGTTGATTCACTATTTGTAAACAAATTAATTGGGATTGACGATAAAGGCGCTAAAATAAAACTGACTGAGAATTGTGAGCTCTACATATTACCCGCTCATTTTTTACATTCGCCAGGAAATTTTCAAATATACGATCCAATATCAAAAATTCTATATAGCGGCGACCTTGGTGCATCTTTGGGTCAGGATTATATATATGTGGATAATTTTGAAAATCATACTCAATATATGATTGGTTTTCACAAAAGATATATGTCAAGCAAAATAGCAATTCAAAAATGGATTAATATGGCAAAACAATTGGATATAGATCTCATTGCTCCCCAGCACGGTGCTTTTATAAAAGGTAAAGAAAATATAGAAAAGTTTTACGCATGGCTTGAAAATCTTGAACTAGACATAGACAATATGTACTATGAAATACCGCAGGATTTTTTAAATGTTTAGTTGAATAAAAGAGTTAAAAAATTTCTTTTGCTCAAAAGAAAGTAATATATATACCGAAAGACAAATTGCTGTATTAATGGCTATAAGTATTATCATCTGGTATTTTACAGCTTCTATTGGGTTTACACCAGAAAGTATTTGGCCTGTCATCATACCAGGAAGGCTAACAATACCCATAGCGCTAACGCTTGCAAGTTGTGGCATAAGGCTTGAGCGAAAAGCTTTTTGTTTTAATTCAAATACAGCTTCTTTTGGAAGTGCACCCAATGCAAGCAATTCTTCAATGTATTGTCTATTTTGCTGTATATCGCTATAAAAACGCTCTATTGCAATCGTCGTAGAATTCATTGAATTTCCAACAATCATGCCTGCTAATGGTATAAAATACCTTGCTTCAAAAGGATTTTTAAGTCCAATACTAACAAAAGACATAAAAAGTGTAACAACAAACCCTGCTATAAAAATAGCACCAAATATAATTATGTTTGCATGTGCAAATTTTACTTTTGTTCTTTCTTTGACGATATTTGCTGCAAACAAAACCATTATAGCATAATAAATTATAATCAATATTGCACTATTAATTTGAAATATAAATTTTAAAATATATCCAATTAGTAAAAGTTGCACGCTCATTCTGATAAATGAATATATAATATCTTTTGTTAGCTTCAGCTTTTCTGTATAACTAACAAAAAAAGCTACAAAAAGCATGAAGTAAGATATAATAAGCTGCATTAATGAAATAGTTTCAACTTGCGATTGCATAATGATCCTTAATTTCAATTTTTTGTGTACAAAATTCTTTTATAGATTCTGTGTGAAAAGAACTTACTATAAGTTTTTTTTCGGATAGGGATTTTAATAATTGTAATGTTTTTTGCTCCATTTTAGCATCAAGGGCACTTGTAGGTTCATCCAGCAATAAACACTCGGGTTCAAGCAATAAAGCTCTGATAATTGCAATGCGTAATTTTTCACCACCTGAAAGTTGATTGATGTTTTTTTCTGCAGCATCCTGTAATTCAAAATATTCAAGTAGATCATTCAGTTTTTTATCATCAAAAATTTTATTTGCATTGGATTTAAAACTAAATGGCAATCTAATACAATCCATTACATTCATCTGACCAAGGATGGGCATTTGAGGTACATAAATACACTTTGACCTAAACTCAGGAATGTCAAATTCATAAATTGATACACCCTTATAAAAAATTTCACCGCTAGATGGTTTCTCTAAAGCACACATTATTCTTAAAATTGTTGATTTTCCACTACCAGATGCTCCTTTAAGCCATACCAATCCAGAGTTTTTAAGCTTGAATGTCGCATTTTCTATGATTTTTTTACCATTTTTTTCAACACTCACACGTTTTAATTCAAACATTTTTTAAATTTTATCATTTTTTTATTGATTTATCAAAATAATTTTTATATACTGGTTCCATCATATATAGACGGAGGATGTTCATGCAAAAGCAACATCGGGATTATATGTATTTTTTAAGCCAAATATGCGATAAAATTGGCAAAGTTTCGGCTTCACAAATCGACATTGAGCAAAAATATGCCTTCGTTATAGACAATCTCATAAATATAGCTTATAAAGATCATCTAACAAAATTATATAACCGACGATATTTTGAAAAAGCTTTATCAGAAGAATTATGTAGATTTAATCGCTATGGTTTTATATTTTCTCTATGCATAATGGATATAAACGACTTTAAGCAAATAAATGACACATATGGTCACTTAAAAGGTGATGAGGTATTGCAATACTTTTCTGATATTCTAATAAATAATTCGCGAACCAGTGATATATTATGCAGATGGGGTGGAGATGAGTTTGCGGTAATACTGCCTCATACAACATTTAATAAAATTGGACCATATGTCAAAAAGATTTTTTCTGCACTTGAAACGCCCAAAGATAATCTTTTAATTAATATATCAATTGGAGCTACTTCAATTACTTTAAACGACAACAAAGACTCGCTTTTAGAAAGAGCAGATGAGGCACTCTATAAGGCAAAAAAAGACAAAACTGGATTTCATATACTGTAATTTTCTTTAAAAATAGTATAAACCGAACCGATACCTATAGGAAACAATACTAACCATCCAAGCAGTGAAAAAGTAGCCAATACTGACAAAATAATGTAGATAAAAAACAAAAAAATAAGTGTAAATAAATGTTTAAAACAAATTGAAATACTTGCTTGAAGAGCCTTCAAAATCTTCATTTTTTTTATTGCTATAAAAGGAATAGCTAGTATTAAAACAAAATTTATTATTATATCAAAAATCATGACTAGAAATATCGCCAAATAGCTTTTCGAATCTAAATGTTTATAACTTGTAGTGAAATTGGTTATATTTAAAAACTTAACCAGTATGTAAGACACAATAAGACTAAAAATCAAAAAAATAAGACTTAACAATACTAAACTGGAAAAATTATTTGAAAATCCATCAAATAAATTATCAAAAGTAATTTTCCGCTCATTTTTTACATTATCAAAGCTCATAAACATTCCGGCAGTCAAAAGTAATTGTATAATGTATAAAAATGTAGATAAAAGAAATATTTTCATCAAATACGAAACTGCAATTGTAAGAAATATAAAAGCTGTTTGAAGTACAAAAACAAGCCAAGCTTGCTTAAAAAGTTCAAAACCACCAGAAAACCAGCTAAACGCTTTTGACAACATAGTTTGAATTATACATTAAATTATTTAAGAATCAAGTTTGTTTGATTTAATCCAATTATAAAAAAAATCATTCTTATAATCAAAAATATGTGAAAAATTTGCTAGAACATTATTTTTAACAGCACCATCGCATGTGCCATTTATGCCAAAACCTCTTTCGATATTAAAAAAACACTTAAGACTTTCATTATTTTCAAAGTAACCATGATGAAATTCATGAGCAAAAATCTTATTACTATTTAAAAAACTATTTTTATTTTGGGGGGATAAAATTGTATAGCCATGACCAATTGGTCTTTTTGAAAGCTTTGTATTAAAGTCAAACACCTCACACATTTTGCCTATATTACCATTATATTCAATAGATTTAGTTAAATACATTAAACCACCGCATTCGGCATAAATGGGTAAACCTTCTTCGGATTTCTCTTTAATTTGACTTCTTAAGTTTGCATTTTTTTCTAAAATTTCTAAAAATAACTCAGGAAAACCACCTCCAATATAAATTGCATCGGCTAATGGAAGATGCACATCTTTTATTGGAGAAAATTTTTTTATTTCTACGCCCATGGATTGTAAGTTTTGTAAATTTTGTTTGTAGTAAAAATTAAATGCTTCGTCAAAAGCAATAGCAATAACAACCTGTTTTTTTAGTTTTCTAATAGGCACATTATAATTATCAACATGAAGTTTTGGAGCACTGTAAGCAATCTTAGTAATCTGTGTTACATCGAGATAGTTTTCTAAATTAGATGTTATATTTTCTATTAATTCTTGTTTTTTTTCTTCTTGTAATATTGAGGTTAGGCCTAGATGCCTTTGGGTTATTGATATGCTTTGAGCTGGTAGAGTACCTAAGATAGGTAAATCTGTATAATTTTTGATTGCTTCTATTAATTTTTTTTCTTGCCTTACAGATTGAATTTTGTTTAAAATAACACCAGATATAAAAACATCTTTATCAAAATCCACTATTCCTTTTAACAAAGCAACCAAACTTCTACCTAATTCACTTACATCTACTACTATTACTACTGGCGTTTTTGTAATCTTAGCTAAACTGGCATTGCTCGTTTTGCCATCCAAATAAATATCATCAAACAAACCATGGTTTCCTTCAATTAAAAAAAAGCTGCATTTACTTTGATCTATTTTGTTAACAAAATAACTATATATTTGATCTTTTAAAAAGAAAAAATCTAAATTAAAACAAGGATTGTTACTTGCAAGTTCAAGCCACATTGGATCTATATAGTCGGGCCCTTTTTTAAATGTTAAAAGTTTATATTTTCTGGATAAAATCTTCGATAATGCAATTGAAATGGTTGTTTTTCCAGAACTTTTTTTAAAAGCACTTATGTATATGCGAGGAGCACTAATTTCTTTCATTTTTAAAAAAACCTTTTATTGTACTATCCATTGTTTTGGCATCAACTTTTCTTAATGAACTTACGGTTTCGATTAATTTTTCTATATTATCCGGTAAACAAGATAAAATGTGTTTTTTTAAAGCTTTTGATACTGCCGGTGCTTTTGATGAAGTATTTATACCAATTACTAAATCTTTTTTGTGTATAATAGAACCAAATATAAAATTACAATATTTTGGACTGTCTACAGCATTTACCAGTATTTTTCTGTTTTTACAAATCATAGCAATCTTTTCCTGCAATACTAAATCATTTATTGCAATAATAATTAAAAAAGGGTTATCTTCAATATCTGTTTCATCAAATGCTTTAATTTTTAAATTAAGTTTGTTTAATTCAAAAAGATTCTCAATTTCTTTAATTGCATTTTTAGCAATAACAGTTATTTTGGGGCCAAAGGGCAGTAAAGTTTCAATCTTTCTATAAGCTACTTCTCCTGCCCCTATTACTATTACCTCTTTGTCTTTAAGATCAACAAAAATAGGAAAATAAGCCATAAATTTACGTAAATATTATCTGTGCATCATCTGAAAATGTATAAAACTGTCCAACCGATATTATACCATCTACTTCAGGGCAAAAATTTTCTTCTTTTATACCCCATAAATCAACAGTAGCACGACATGCATAAATTTTAGCCCCTGAGTCATGTATCATTTCAACAAACTCTCTGATTGTTGGAAAATCAAATTTCTCCATTGCCTGTTTCATGGTTTCTATTGTGAGTTCCGGGTGTGTTTTGTTTATTAGCGGCAAATTATCCATTTTTGAATCTATTATAGCATCCAAGCCAAATGATGTAAAAAACAACATTACATCAATACCTTCCATCCTGGCACCATTTGCCATAATAAGACCAGGTAAAACTTCTTCAAAACCATTTCTTGATATAATTATAGATATCTTTTTTAACTTTCTTTCCATTTTTCCTCCTACATTTTATGTTCTAACATAAGCATAACCTTCGGCTTGACGCTTAATGATTTCTAAAATACCGGCTTTAGTTATACCAACCTCTTCAATTAAGTCTTCTTTGCGTAAATTCAAGTTATTTAAAGAATTATTGCACATTAAAAATACCACACCTATTTCATGCAATTTCTTTATATCAGTGTATATTTCCTGATCAAACATGTTTTTTACAAATAGCAAAGGGCCTTTGTAGTTAGCCACAACCACTATATCGCATTGGCTTTTTGGGATTTCTTTTAAAAGGTTATTAATGTTTCCTATTGCTACTTTTAAGGGTTCTATTGCATCAAGTTCAATATGAAACAAAACTTTGTACATAAATACTCCTTACAGTACAATTGCAGCGCTTACCAGCTGATGTATGCCGCCAACCCAGTCTCTTTCAAAACCATAAAGAGGAAACATTGCGTAAAACTGTGTTTTGCATATTGCACAAATTGTAGCAAAAAAGTTTACATTATTTTTATCAACAACTTCCTTGAAAGCCTGCATCCTTGGCATTACACCATTTATGCGTGTTTGCATAATTTCGTCTGTTAAAAGTCCGGCACCTGCACCGCAGCAGAATGTTTTTGCTTTTATTGCTCCTTCCTGCATATCTACAAAATTATTGCATACAGATTTAATTAAATCCCTTGGTATGCTAAATTGGTCTCCTGGTTGGGTGCCCATACGAGATGCCCTTGCTACATTGCATGGATCGTGATAGGTTACTGTTTTATCGTCGTTTGCGCTTTTATCTATTTTAATTACACCATCTCTAATAAGGCCAAGTGTGAAATCGCATATATGGGATGGCTGCGGGTATTTTGGGTCCAGAAAATCAAATGGTCCATTCATCGTATTTGAGTAATTATAAGCTGCTCTCCAGGCATGACCGCACTCGCCTATAATAACACGCTTTACTTTAAGCCTTTTTGCTTCTTCCCAGATACGTTTATTTATCTCTTTGGTATTTGTGTAACTTCCTATAAACATACCGAAGTTTGCAGCCTCAGATGCATAAGATGATAATGTATAACTAATACCTGCTTTGTAAAATACCTTCGCATAACCAAACATTGACTCAATATGCGGTATGGCAAAAAAATCAGCAGACGGCGGCACAAGCAAAACTTCTGCGCCTTCTTCATCAATTGGTATCCTTATGTCTTTACCTGTTTCATCTTTTAAATCTTCTTCAAATTCTGCAATTGTATTTTTTAATGCGTTTGCATCTATACCTATATTGTTGCCTGTTCTGTAAACCTGCGTTATTGTGTTTGTAGCATACTTTTCACCAACGCCAATAGAGTCCATTATTTCTCTTGCTGCCATTGTAATTTCTGCTGTATCTATGCCATAAGGGCAAAATTGAGCGCATCTTCTGCACTCCGAGCATTGATAAAAATAAGACATCCATTGTTTCAATACATGTTCGCTAAATGGCTCTTTGGAATCTTTTGAACTAAACGGTGTGAAATAGTACCTGTAAACCTTACGCATAAGCTCTGCTCTACCAACAGGTGTATTGTTGATATCGCCACTGCCCAAGAAAAACTGACACTTATCTGTGCAAGCACCGCACCTTACACATATATCCATGTATGTCTTCAGTGCCTTATTGTTGTCTAAAAGTTCCTTAAATACACCAACTGCCTTATCCTGCCAGCCTTCTTGAAGTTTCTTTGGAAAACCTAAAGTTTCCATATCCTGTTCAAGGGCTGGGAAAGTAAACTCACTGGCCTGATTGCCTTTTCTTAAAAGTTTTGGGGTCTGTATCTTTCCCGTAAGTTTGTGAATATGATAGTGTTCTTTTGACATATTTAACCCCCTAAATCGTTAACCTTGTAGTTTTTTCATCTGTGTATCTATTTTCTCTAACATCATCACTCATAGCAAGTGTTGGAGAAAAGAATATACCCACAAAGTGCATAATTTTGCTAAATGGTATATAGGCAAGCAGTATTAAGACTAAAGTATAGTGCAGCAGGAAAAATGGATTGTGTGGTATATCAACTGGCTGAAAAATAAATAGCTTATTAAAAAATGCGTCCAATTGCACCACACTTTTTTCAAGCGCAGCTGGACTTTGGAATACTATCTCAGACAATCCTGCTATTGTAATTAGCATCAAAAGCACCAGTATAAAGTAATCTGATAACACACTTATAAACTTGACCCTTTCTACAAACATTCGTCTAAAAAATAAATAAATCAGGCTTATTAACATAAGTGTACCAAACACAAGACCAATAGGCACAAGAAGATTATACCATGCTGGAGGATTGCCGTGATAAAAATCATACACATAATGCCTTAAAACATGCTGAATAAGCACTATAGCCAAACTTACGTGAAATACATACCCTCCAACCCAGGTACTTTTGTTTGATCTATAAAGGCTTTTAAAGAAAAAAACCTCTCCAAGCACCCTAAAAAATGCTCCTGTTTTGGTTTTCGGCGCAGGCGTAAGAGGTATTTTAACAGGCATGGGAGTTTTGGCATATACAATTATTTTCCACACAATACCAATAATAAGAATTGCAAAAGCAGCATATGTCAAAATAACGTATATAAAACTCACAAAATCTAAATTATCCATTATTTCCTCCAAAAGCAAAACAAAAGGCGAAAAAAGATTTTCGCCTTTTTATAAGGTTTTATACGCAGCCTGTTGGTTTTGACAAACCTGCATACCTCACAAGCTGCCTTGCAGGACCTTCTGGGAATAGAACATAGATGTATTTATTTCCTTCTCGAACATTTGGCAGATTGCAAATTTCAGCAGTCTGTTTTGCTACTGCTCTAACGGAAGGAGCTACCTGGTATTCTTTAAAATATTCCCTTATGTAATCAATAAGTTTCCAGTGTTCTTCCTTTAACTCTATACCATCTTGCTTTGCCATAAATTCAGCTAATTCTTTGCTCCATTCTTCTTGATGCTGAATGTAGCCTTCATCGTCTATCTCTATTTTTTTGCCATTAAAATCTAAAAAAGCCATTTATTCCTCCTTTACATTTTTTCTATATAGCCACATGGGCAATTTTCAAAACATTTCATACATCCATCGCATGTTTCCAGATGAAACTCGTAATGCTGACCCTTTGGTAATTTTTTAACGCCACTATGAGAACAATACGTAAAGCAATTGCCGCAGTCAAAGCACAGTCCGCAGCTCATACAGCGCTTTGTCTCTTCAATAAACTCTTCCATTGACAATGCGTTCATGAAGGGCTCAAAATCTTTTATGCGCTCGTTTGGTTCTCTGAACTTTCTTTCGTGGCGCGGTTTTGTCTCATATAAATCTAGATGCATCTTGTCAGATTCAATCACCTTTCTCGTATCTTTCTCAATTATCTGTTTGCCACTTAAGTGTTCTATAATATTAACCGCTGCAGCAAAACCATGCCCAATTGCTGTAGTTACATACATCAACCTGGGGCCTACCACATCGCCACCTGCGAACACTTTGTCCTGGCCTTCTATCTGATAGTTATCTTTGATTTTAACAAAGCCTTCTGATTGTCCAAGTAATTTTTCTAAGCCCGTGTAATCAGGTTTTTGGCCTACTGAATAAATCAAGGTATCAGCTTTTACCAAAAATGGCTCACCTACGTTTTCTACCTGCGCTGCATGGCCGCGCTCATCTTTTGCGCCTACCTTTATTTTCTGAAATTTAACACCTGTAAGTTTTCCGTTTTCGCTTACAAGTTCAACGGGCACAGTGGCAAACTGAAAAGTTATGCCCTCTTCGTAAGCATCAATTGCCTCTCTTGAAGCTTTTTTGTCAAAAGTTTCTTTGTCTGGCACAGTTCTTCTGTAGGCAAACGTAACGTTTGCACCCCATCTTTTGCTTATCATAGCAGCATCTGCTGCAGTATCTGCACCAACTACCACTACATCTTTGCCTATATCTATCTTTTCTTTATTGGCAAAACGGTACAAAAACTCAAGACCACTATAGACGCCTTTTATATTGTTAATATTGTCCAAATCTGGCTTTTCTGGCTTGTATGCGCCCGTTGCTACAAATATAGAGTCAAAATCCTTTTGCAACTCATCAATGCTAATATCCTTACCTACTGTGATATTGCATTTAATTTCAACACCTAAATCTAATATCCTTTGTATTTCAGTGCTTACAATGTCTTTAGGCAACCTGAAATTTGGTATACCATAGTATAGCAAACCACCCGGCTTTTCTTCTTTTTCAAATATGGTAACTTTTATACCTCTTCTTGCCAAGTGATAGGCGCAAGACAATCCAGCTGGTCCAGAGCCAATTACGGCTACCTTACCCTCAAAGATTTCGTCAAGCTTTTTTAAAGGCAACTTATTTTGAATTGCAAAATCGCCAATAAACATTTCGGAAGCGTTGATATTTACAGCGCTATCCTTGTCCTTTCTGTTGCATCTTGACTCACAAGGGTGTGGACATATCCTTCCCGTTGTTGAAGGCATAGGGTTTGTTTGAGCAATGATATAGAAAGCGCCCTCCAGGGCTTCTTCATAGGTCCTACCGTAATCTTGCGCCTGAGCAATATATTGCAAAAATTCCCTCACTTGTTCGCCATTTGGACAGGTATCAGAACAGGGAGGACGCTTTTCTACATATATGGGCCTATCAGAAGAATATTCTGTACCGCTTGGTTTGCTAAAACTCTTAATACTTTTTTTTACCTTTACTAAAGCCATAAAAGCTCCTTATTGTGTTTGATCTTCCGGCAAAGTCAGAAAGCTACCTCCTGCGTAACCATAAATCAATTCACCATTATCTGTAAGTTCCTTGATAGCGGCTTTTGCATCTTTTCTTGTAATATTCTCGTTTTGAAAGTTTTGTTCAACTTCTTTTTCTAGATCTTGAGGTTTGAATCTTTTTTTGCCATGGTATTCCTTTACAAGATTAACTACAAATTCCTTTATCTTTTGTTTTTGCTCATCAGTCATTTTGGGCCTCCTTACAATCTTGCATAGTTCGAGTAATTCATGGTTGCTTCACCAAGTCTGAAATCATCAATATGGTACTTTGTAAACTCAAAGCCCGTTATCTTAAAGAATTTCGGCCAACCTATTCTATCAATCCATTCTGCTACGCGCTCACCTTTTCTTGCACCTTCTTTATATGCTTCAAGTATTGTTCTTACAGCTTCAATAACTTCTGGCCATCTTGGCGGATTATTTGGAAGCCACGGGACAGCAAGTTTTGAAAAAGTCGGCTTTGTTCTTGCATTTGCAACTTTGCCTCCAACAAATATTGCCAGACCATCATTTAGAGGGTCAGCTATAGGAAGCGCAGGGCATACTGTATAACAGTTACCGCAAAAAACGCACCTGTCTTCATCGATTTCCACAGAAGGCTTGCCATCTATAGTTTTTGGCCTTACTGCATCTACCGGGCATGCTGCTATTGTGCTTGGTATCTCGCATAAATCTTTTACCCTATCTGCCATAACTGTTGGAGGTCTTCTATGCATACCTACAATTGCAATATCTGAGGCACCAACAGAACCGCACATATTGAGGCAGCATGCAAATGCCAATCTTACCTTTGCGGGTAGTTTATCTCCCACAAAATAGTCATAGAACTCATCCATTAGAGCCTTAACAACGCCTGATGCGTCGCTTGCAGATGTATGACAGTGCAGCCAGCCTTGAGTATGCACAATATTACCCAAAGAATGGTCCGTTCCACCTACAGGAAAACCAAGTGCCTGAACTTCTTTAATTAAGGGTTCAATATTTTCTTCTTTTTCAAGGAGAAATTCTAAGTTATTCCTTGTAGTAAATCTCAAATAACCATCACAGTATTTATCGGCTAAATTTGATATATCCCTTACAAAATCGCTACTAACTACCCTTGTTGAGCCTACCCTAACAGTATATAGCTTCTCACCAGACTCTGACACATGAACCATAACGCCTGGTTTTAAAGTTTCATGATATAGCCATTTGCCATAGTTTCTTTTTATTATTGGCGGTAAAAAATTTTCATAGTTTGGCGGACCTATATCTGTAATTCTTACTGTTCCTTTATCTACATCTGGCATAATTTAACCCTCCTTTCCTTCTTCGGTTTCTTCATCAGCTACCAAATACTCTTCAAATTTAATGAATGGGTTTGCCCTTGGGTGCTCTACCATTTCTGGTAGCGGATCTAGACCTATGGCCTCAAGGAAGTTGCCTACGCCTACCCTTTGTATAAGTTCTCCTACGCGCTCCCTGTTTGTGCCATATTCATCCCAGAAGTCCCAAATCTTTTGAATTAGATCTTTTAGGAAAGCGTAATCCTCTTCTTTATCTTTATTCACATCGTAAAATGGCACTAATATAAAACCTAACCTTGGTCCTTGCACCATTGGCACTTTGGCACCTATCCTAATTTGTGCACCTTTTTCTAATCCAGGCCTTAGGGCTTTGGGCATAGAGTTTATGCAGTGCATACATTTTACACAATTTGAATCATCAATTGTTAATTTGCCATCAGTATAATCCATGCAATGAGTAGGACATTTATCAACTACATACTTTTTAATATCGAATTTCTTTGCATATTCTGATACTTCTTTTTGATTAATCCTAATGTTGTCTTTCCATACCCCAACAATAGACAAATCAGACCTGGCACCAGATGCTATGCAGTCGTTTGGGCAACCAGCGCATTTGATCTTAAACTTATAGTTAAATGTTGGCCTGTGCATCTCGTTTTGGAATTCTCTTGTTAAGTTATCTGTGATGTGGAGTGTATCGTAGGTTGCCCACTCACAACGAGCTGGACCTACACAGCAGCTTGGTGTTCTAAGCGCTGAGCCACTGCCACCAAGATCAAAACCTAACTGGGTGCATTTTTGAAATAGCTCTTCTGCTTCTTCCTGTTTAAAACCAAGTATCTGGATGTCTCCTGTTGAACCATGAAAGTTAAATAAACCACCTGCGTGCTCATCACAAACATCCGCCAGCTTCTTCAATACATCAGATGTGTAGAAAAAACCTTCAATCTGATTCAATCTTGCCGTGTGATACTCTTTTGCGCCCGGAAACTCGTCGGGCTCATCAGAAAATCTACCAACTATACCTGCTCCATAACCTCTAACACCTGCCATACCACCATGTTTCCAGTGAGGTATCCTATCCTCATAGGATTTTTCTAGCTGACCAATAAGGTCTTCTGTTCTCGGGCTTTTCTGAGCAGCCCTTTCAAGCTCTTTGACAAAACTTGGCCATTTACCCTCTTTTAGGTCGTCTAAAAGAGGCGTTTTGTGTTTTGTGCCTGCCATCTAGAACCTCCTTAAAAAATAATTAAAGCAAAATACATAACCAAATAAGTACACTAATTATCTTATATTCAAATCTAGGCTTTAATATATAAAAAGTCAATGTAAAAACGAACAAAAAAAATAATTTTATTTTTTGCCACATTGTTTCTTTAATACAACAAAAACTTAAATATGATAAAATAAGTTTTATTTATTAAAACATAATTTTTTATTATAAATAATTATTTATTGCTAAATTTATATTATTGAATTATATACTAAAATAAAGTTTTAAATTTTTGAATCACAATAAATATTTTTTATAAATTTTTTATTAGATTTGCTACACTTGATTTAAAATTTGTTTTATCAAACATACAAAAAGGATTTTTAATTTGTGGAGAAATCTCTTTTAGGTCTGATATATTTTTTAATAAAATTATTTTATCTTTTAAACAGTTTGCACCATATGCATACACAAAATCATAATATTGATCTAAATCATTAAAATAAATCATATCGAATGTTTGAAGCTTGTTTTGCTTATAAATATGGCTCTTCAATTTTATTTCAGATACTTGATTCTTTTTTAACAATGCTTTTACAAAATCATCACAACAAACATGGTTATACAAAATACACACATTTAAATTGCTAATTGTTTCAATATCTATAACTGAACGCAAACCATACTGACTAAAGAGATTTAAAACATCATCGGATTGAGTTATTATTTTAGGTAACATGCGAATATCCTTTTTTTGTTCAAAAAAAGCCTCAATTAGAGCTTGCGCTATTTTTACATATGAAACAGCAATAGCGTCATAAGCAATAATTTTTCCCAAAATTTCACTATTAATATTATATTTTATATCTAAATCATATGTAAGTGGATTTGCTAGAGTATCTTTAAAACCAAAGTACAACTTGTCGTCAAGTGGCATAGGCAACAAAATCCTTTTATCTTGTAATAAACCGGCTCTTTTGTAATAAAAATTCGAAATTTCACCTATTATAAAAATCCCAGGTGGATTGTCAAAAAATAAATGATCCATTATGCTGTTAACTTTACTAGCTATATCGGACAAAGTACCCCTAACTGTAAATTCTTTATCTGAGCCAATACTAAATACTACGGCAACTTTGGTTTGTGGCAAATAACCTTCACTTATCAAGGAACTACTAATCTTACCTACGACTTTAACTCCCATAAAAAAAACTAAAGGCAAACCTGACAATTCACTTTTACTAAATTCAGCAGCAGCACCTTTATGTTTAATAGCAGATAAAACGCAAAAACCCCTATTTACTTCTCTTCGTGTCAAAATAATGCCACTTTTTATAGACAACGCATTTATAGTACTTATACCAGGCACAATATTAAAATTAATTTTTAAATCTTCCAACACCTTGATTTCCTCAGCAAGTCTGCCAAAAATTGAAGGATCTCCTCCCTTTAGTCTGCCTACTCTAAAACCCATTCGAGCATATGTACTTATTAAATCAGTGATTTTTGATTGATTTAATTTGTGATGCTCACATCTTTTGCCCACATCCACCAAAATTGCATCATCAGGAAGAAAATCCAATAAAGCATGATCCATTAAGTTATCAAAGAGACATACTTCAACATTTTTAATTGTGTGGATTGCCTCTTGTGTTGCATACTTCAAACTACCTACACCTGCGCCAATAAAATAAACGCTTTTTATAAAAAACTGACGCAATAAAGTAAAACGTTCGTCATTTTTTCTAAATTCAACGCAGGCAAAACCTTCAAACGAAGATTTTTGTATATCAGCTATATTAATTTTTTCAGTATAAAATTCATATTTACTATCATATGCAACATAACCTGGAAGCATAACTGTACTATAATCAGCTAGTAATTGATCAATGCTTTTAAATTCTTTTATAAAAGAAATAGTTGCATTATTAAATCTTTTTTTACAGTAAAGCCATTGACTATTCGTTACGACGCCTATTTTTTCTTTATTGGCTTGATTCGAAATCAAAAGATCAAAATCAATATTCTCATATAAATTTACAAAAAACCAATCTAAAAAATCTAACTTAAAATCCAAACAATTTTTTGCATCAATTACTGCACAATCAATAATTTTATCATGCAAGAAAGAAGCTGTTTGCTCTATAGAGTTACAATCTTGAAAATCAAAACTGAATTCTAAATACTTACCAAACAAATTTAGTTTTTCTTTAATATAATGAGCTTTAAAAGGATTAGCCAAACTGATTAAACTTTTTAGTTTCATAAAGAAGAATTTAGCATATTATATATTTTTAGTCAAACTAGACCAAAGGCAAAGCCTTTGGTCTATTGTTTATCAGGTGTCAGCCAAACAAATAATGCAAAAAGCCATCCAAAAACAGCACAGCCTATCAAATAGTTAACTAAAGACATACTTACTCCTCCTTTATTAAAAAGGTCCCTGCATTCCAACGGGCAAAGACCATAAAATTGCGGGAATAGCAAATGTATACAAAGCTGCAAATGTTACCACCCATCCTACAAGTTTTTCATTCATTTTACCTTGCATCAGTAAACCTGCTAAATTCATTGCTACAAACCACACAAAAGCAATCGATGCATGATAAGCCCAGCTAACTTTTAGACCATTTAATAACCAAAATAATGCATAAGCAAGCGTGAGCCACCCAATTAAAATAGCAATCCCACCGAGAGATTTTTTAGGTAGCGAAAAAATTTCCAATATACCCAAAACCATAAAAAAGAAAGCATACATGCCGGCAAGACCTGCAACAAAATTTGTTATTGGCCCAAGTCCTTCATTGGAAATCATAGCTATTAAAAAAGGCCACCACATTACACCAACAACTAAAGTTATTACTCCTACAGTTTTTTCATTAGCTTTTTTTCTTTCAGGGTCTAGATGCATAAATCCTTGAGACAATAAAGCAAATGCACCTAAATAAATTATAGGAGCAATCCACTTACCCACTGCTATTTGTGTTTGATTAGCAGCATAGGCGTTACAAAAAAGCGTCAGAAAAAAGAAAAAACACATGACAAATGTTAGAAAACTTTGAGATAAGAAACTTTTTTGACTCATACCGAGTCACCTCCTTTAGTTAAAGATTTTTATTATTTTGTAATTTACGTAAGTTACTAATTATATAATTTAGTAATATTTTTTTATTTGTCAAGAAAATAATTTAATATCGTTTTAAAATATTATTAGTTTTTCTAATTTAATTTTACTTGATTTTTTATTATAAATAAAGGACTTTTGATTAATTTTTTTAAATTTATACTTTGAATCATATTAAATAATTGTTACAAAAAATTTTAAGTTAAATTAGAATTTTTTTGCATTTTAATCTTGACTTTTTTAGTTATATTTTTTATATTTTAACTATGAATATTATTTCAAGGGAAATTGATTACGCTATAAGGATATTAAGCTTGCTTTCAAATATTGAAAGTGGAACAGTTGAAGAAATTAGCAAAATACTCTATATCCCAAAGCCATTTGCACATAAAATCGTGAATAAACTTGTTAGAAAGAACTATCTTTTGTCTTCTCAGGGCAGAGGCGGCTACATTGAATTTAATAAAGAACTAGATATAAGCAAAATTAGCGTTTTGGATATAATGAAAGATCTTGACGGCTACAAACATGTAAATTTATGTACAGATGATCCAGCTGCCTGCGAGTTAAACTCATACTGTAGTTTCACATATCATTTGCAAAAATTAGAACTTTGCATGAATAAGGCTTTATACGATTTAAAATTAAAAGATATAATCTTTAGAATTTGAGGAGGTAAGGTTTATGGATGCAGAGTTGTTGTCCAGGATACAGTTTGGCGTTACTGCAGGCTTTCACTTTATTTATCCACCGCTTACGATCGGTTTGGGTACGCTAATAGCTATAATTGAGTATATGTACCTTAAAACCAACGATGAAATTTACAGAAAAATGGCGGATTTTTGGGCTAAACTTTTTGCCATTAACTTTGTTATTGGCGTTGCAACAGGCATTGTAATGGAATTTGAATTTGGTACAAACTGGTCAAATTATGCAAGGTTTGTGGGAGATATATTTGGGGCGCCCTTGGCTGCTGAAGGTATTTTTGCGTTTTTCTTAGAAAGTACATTTTTGGGTTTATACTTGGTTGGCAAAAATAGACTATCGAGATTTATGAGGTTTTTTTCGTTTTTGATGGTTGCTTTCGGCTCAACACTGTCTGCTTTGTGGATATTAATTGCAAATTCTTGGCAACAAACACCCGCTGGATATAAGGTGGAGGGTGGCAGGGCTGTCTTGACAAACTTCTGGGAAGCAGTTTTTAACCCAACAATGCCTTCTATGTTTTTACATACAGTAGATGCATCATACATCACGGGTGCGATATTTATGGCTGGTATTAGTGCGTATTTTTTAATAAAAGGAAAAAATTTAGAGCTTGCTAAAAGATCATTGAAATTAGCTGTAATTTTTGGCGTAATAGTATCAATTTTACAGCTTTTCCCGTTTGGCGATGAAAGTGCAAGGGTAGTTGCAAAAACTCAACCAGAAAAATTAGCATCTTTTGAAGGTTTATTTAAAACACAAAGTAAAGCACCATTGCTCGTTTTTGGCATACCTGATCCTTCACAAAATAAAATGCTTGTCGAAATAGGAATACCAGGCGCTTTAAGTTTTTTAGCTGATCATAATGTCAATGCAGTTGTGAAAGGTATCAATGCATTTCCAAAAAATGATTTGCCTCCTATGACATTAACATTTTACTCTTTTCACTTGATGGTAGCACTTGGCACTCTATTTATATTTACTTTTTTAGTTGGCGTATTTTTGCTTTACAAGAAAAAGATATTTACCACAAAACCTTACCTTGCTGCTTTGTGGGCATTTATACCTTTGCCTTACATTGCAAACGAACTTGGCTGGATAACAACAGAGGTTGGTAGACAACCATGGGCAGTCTATGGTCTGCTTAGAACAAAGGATGCATTTAGCCCACTACCGGCTGGTGATGTGGCTGTTTCTTTAATAGGATTCACATTAGTTTATGCGATTTTGTTTGGTGTATTTTTATATCTAACAATACATACCGTAAAAACTTTTAAAATGGATTAAGGAGGCTTACAATGGATCTCAATATAATATGGTTTTTTCTTGTTGGCATATTAATAATTGGATATGCTATTTTAGATGGCTTTGATTTAGGTGTAGGCTCGGTATATTTATTTGCAAAATTTCAAGAGCGCGACATTGCTCGCAACTCCATAGCACCCGTTTGGGATGGAAATGAAGTATGGTTAGTTACTGGCGGTGGTGCTTTATTTGCTGCATTTCCAATGGTATATGCAACTGTTTTTAGCGGATTTTATTTAGCTTTGATTTTGCTTTTGTTTGCTTTGATATTTAGGGCGGTCTCTTTAGAGCTTAGAAACCATTTTCAAAAAGAATCCACAAAAACTTTATTTGATTGGATTTTTTCTATATCAAGTATACTTGCTATAGTACTCTTTGGCGTAGCCGTAGGAAACGTGCTATCTGGTCTTGATTTGAACAAAAGTGGCGATTATATAGGTACTTTTTTTGATCTGCTGAACCCTTATTCTATTTTAGTCGGCGTTTTAGCTTTCTTTATGCTATCTTATCAAGGAACAGTTTGGTTATTTTTAAAAACCGAGGGCGAATTTCAACAAAAAGTAAAAAATTGGGCAAAGGTTTACTGGAGCGGTTATTTTATTTTATTTTTGCTATGCACAATATTAGCCTATATGTTCCACAAAAATCTTTTTAATAACTACTTAGCAAATCCGTTTATGTTTTTAATACCGCTACTTGGACTTGTGTTTATGGTTGCTTCTTTGATTAGGATTCAAAGAAACAATCCACTTTGTGCATTCATAGCAAGTTCTTTATCTATTGCTACTATAATATTGAGCGCATATTTAAGCTTATTTCCAAATCTCATTATAGCCAAAAATAATCCTGCATATAGTTTGACCATTTACAACGCCTCTTCTACGCAATTAACACTTGAAACTATGCTTATAATTGCAATTATAGGCATGCCTTTAGTATTGATTTATACCATTTATTCATATAAAATATTTCACGGCAAAACAAAAAGTGAAGAAGGCTATTGATTTTATTGGGAAGCTTAGTTTCCCAATAATTTAATTGGGGGTTTAAAGTGAACAGAGACGAAGCTTATGATTTGCTGTGTGAATATACTAAATCCGAATCATTAATAAAGCATGCATTGGCAGTTGAACAAGCTATGAAATCTTATGCTAAAAAATTTGGTAAAGATGAGAACAAATGGGCTATTGTTGGCTTATTACACGATTTTGACTACGAAAAATACCCAACAGCAGCAGAACACCCATATAAAGGCGCTGAGATTTTAAAAGCAAAAGGATACCCGGAAGATGTTATAAAAGCTATACTATCTCATGCAACCTACACTGGTGTAGATAGGGATACATTAATGGCTAAAACATTATTTGCAGTTGATGAGCTAAGCGGATTTATTTTAGCTTGCACATATGTAATGCCAGATAAAAAAATTTCGAGCCTTACACTGAAAAGCGTCAAAAAGAAATTAAAAGACAAAGGTTTTGCTAAATCTGTAAACCGAGATGATATATTTAATTCTGCGCTAGATTTAAATGTCGATTTAGATGAACATATAGAATTTCTAATACAATCACTTAGCAAAATTGCAGATAAATTAGGTGTGTGAGTTAAGCGCATTAGAAATAGAAGTTCTAAAGTACCATATGCAAAAAGGATGTGATTATTCTAAATCTTTAGCTAAGGCACTTAATATAAAACTTTGCGAAGCATTCAAAATTCATAAAGATTTGTTTGATTTAGGTTATTTAGAAAAAGTTAGTGCTAAATTAACCAAATATAAGATTGATAACAGCATAAAGATAATAAAACACAGAAACCACACATATTACCAATTAAGCAAAAAAGGGAAACAATTTATTAAGAATCTATTAGATTAGTATTTTGTTGACAAAAAATACCAAATTTAGTAAAAGTAAAGGTTGAGATTAAAAGGAGGTAATTTATGTTTGCCGTTGTTGAAACTGGTTCAAAACAATACATTGTTAAAGAGGGAGATATTTTAAGAATAGAAAAGATTAAGGCAGCAAATGGCGATGAAATTGAGTTTGATAAAGTTCTTATGATTAACGACACTGTTGGAAATCCATATATTGAAAATGCTAAAGTAAAAGCCATGATTATATCTCAAGGCAAAGCAAAAAAAATAATTGTATTTAAGTTTAAAAGAAGAAAAGGATTTAAGAAAAAAATCGGTCATAGACAGCATTTTACGCAAGTTAGAATTACACAAATTTTGGCTTAATTACATTAAATAAATATAAGGAGGCAATAAATGGCACATAAAAAAGGTCTCGGAAGTAGTAAAAACGGCAGAGATTCAATAGGTAAAAGGCTCGGCGTTAAAAGATCTGACGGCCAATTTGTAAATGCAGGTGAGATCATTATTAGACAAAGAGGTAGTCACTTTCATCCAGGTCTCAATACAAAATTAGGCAAAGATTACACTCTATTTGCCCTTGAAAGTGGTACAGTTAAATTTGGAGAAAAGTTAGGGAAAAAGATAGTTAGCGTTATAGCCTAACAAAATGTTTATAGATTATGCCAAAATCACCATAAAATCAGGCAATGGTGGCGATGGTTGTGTAAGCTTTAGAAGAGAAAAGTTCGTTGCCAAAGGTGGTCCAGATGGTGGCGATGGTGGTAAAGGCGGAGATGTAGTTTTTAAAGCTACAAAACATGAAAATACGCTGCTAAAGTTTCGTTTTCAAAAATCTTTCAAAGCTCAAAATGGTCAAAGTGGCTCTTCAAATAATAAAACCGGGAAAAACGGAAACAATATTGTAATAGAAGTACCCATTGGTACAGTAATAAAAGACATTGAAAACAACGTAGTAGCTGATTTAGATACAGATAAAAAAGAGTTTGTAGCAAGTTATGGTGGTAGAGGTGGAAAAGGTAATGCTCACTTTGCAACCTCAATAAACCAAACACCAAAATTTGCAATAAAAGGGCAAAAAACACTAGAACAAATGGTTATTTTAGAGTTAAAACTTATTGCTGACGTAGGCCTTGTGGGGTTTCCAAACGCAGGTAAATCAAGTTTGATCAGGGCTATTTCGCACGCTAAACCTATAGTTGCCAATTATCCTTTTACTACGCTTGTACCGCATTTAGGTTACGTCTCGCATAATGATAAAGATTTTGTGGTAGCTGATATACCTGGTCTAATTGAAGGAGCAAGCCAAGGCAAAGGTATGGGTACAACTTTTTTACGCCACATTGAGCGCACTAAAATTTTGTTATTTATTTTGGACATAACAGATAAACCAAAATTACATTTTGATATTTTGGTAAAAGAACTTGACTCTTATGGGTTAGGTTTAAAAACTAAAAAATTTGCAATTGCTTTAAATAAGATTGATATTCTAGCAAATATAGATAAAGAAAACTTTAAAAAACAATTTACACCTTATGATATTTTTTTTATAAGCGCACTAAAGAAAACAAATATAAAGGAGCTCCTTGATTGGATAACCAAGAATATATAGATATAAACAGATATAAAAGGATTGTTATTAAGGTTGGTAGTGCTATTGTAGCAAATAACAACGATATAGATATTAATAAGATTAATGAAATAGCTCAGGATGTTTCTTTTTTAATAAATCAAAATAAAGAAGTACTTATTGTATCTAGCGGTGCTGTTGCATGCGGTATGAAAATTCTAAAAATTAAGAAAAAACCCGAAAACCTACCTCTTAGACAGGCTTTGGCAAGTATCGGACAACCTTACTTGATGAGCTTATATACTAAAGCATTTGCACATTATTTACTAAATGTATCGCAAGTTTTGATAAGTATTGAAGATATATTAAGCAGAAAGCGCTATTTAAATGCCAAAAATACATTTGAAGCACTCTTTGGTTTAAAGATAATACCCATAGTAAACGAAAATGATTCGGTTGCAGTTAAAGAATTAATGTTTGGTGACAATGATAGCCTTTCGGCTCATATTTTAAATCTTGTTGAAGGTAATTTGCTTATAATTTTAACAGATGTAGATGGCGTATTTGATAAAGACCCAAAATTATATCCAGATAGCACACTTATAAAAACAATTACCAATGAAGAACCTTTATTAAAAAACCTAAAAGGTAAAAGTAAGCTTGGAGAAGGCGGTATTGCCAGCAAGATAAAAGCAGCTCTAACTGCATCAAAAGGGGGCAAAACTGCTGTCATAATTAATGGTAAAAAAACAAATCCTATAAAAAGCTTATTTTTAGACAAAAATTTCCTTTATACAATTTTTTTACCGAAAGACTATGTAAAATCAAAAGTATACTGGATCAATAATTGTTTAAGTTTGGGCAAACTATACATTGATCGCGGTGCGTTTGAAAGTATAAAGCAACGCAAAGGACTCCTGGCAAAAGGTATAAAAAATATTGAAGGTGTTTTTTTAAAAGGTAATGTAGTAGATATTGTCTTTGAAGGCAAATCAGTAGCAAAAGGCATTGTAAATTATGATTCTACTGATATTGAAAAAATAAAAGGCATTCATTCAAAGGAAA
This sequence comes from Desulfurella sp., assembly GCF_049977265.1. GTDB lineage: Bacteria > Campylobacterota_A > Desulfurellia > Desulfurellales > Desulfurellaceae > Desulfurella. The sequence continues at coordinate 23,032 of NZ_JBMFGQ010000024.1, forward strand.
TTGATAAAATATTGGGTCATAAAACTCGAGATGATGTAATAAGTACAGATAATATAATAATATTGCAAAACAGCTAAAAGGAGTATTTATGTTTAATTATATTGAAAATCTATGTAAAAAAGCAAAAAAAGCTTCACAAATCTGTTTAAGCGAAGAAAAAATAAATGCTTGCTTAGAAAAAATTGCTCACAACATAAGCACAAACAAAAACCATATCATGGATGAAAACTCAAAAGATATTCAATCAAGTAACATCTCTAAAGCCCTAACAGATAGGCTTACTTTGAATGAAAAAAGAATTGATTCAATAATTGAGTCTTTGCATACTATAATAAACCTTAAAAGCCCGGTAGGAGAAATTATAAAAGGCTGGAAGCTAAAAAATGACATTGAGATAGAAAAAGTGCGTGTTCCCATTGGAACAATAGCAATAATATACGAAGCAAGGCCAAATGTAACAGTTGATGCATTTGCATTGTGTTTCAAAAGTTCGAATTCATGCGTGCTAAGGGGTGGAAAAGAAGCGTTTAACACAAATAAATACTTAAGCTCACTAATTAGGCAAACACTTGAATCATTCAATATAAACCCCGATTTTTTAACATTTATAGACAAAACAGAAAGACAAGCTATTGAACATTTAATTAAAATGGACAAGTATATAGATCTGTTAATCCCGCGAGGCGGAGAATCACTTATAACATTTATCTCTAAAAACGCTACAGTGCCAGTAATTCAGCATTACAAAGGCTTGTGTCATCTCTATATTGACGAAAGCGCAAATATTGATATGGCATTAAATATTGCATACAATGCAAAAGTTCAAAGACCATCCGTTTGCAATGCCATAGAAACGCTTTTGGTCCAGAAGAATATTGCAAGTGAGTTTTTGCCTGCTCTAGCAAAAAAATTTGAAAATATTGTTGAACTTAGAGGATGTGAAAACACGCTTAAAATTTTACCTAATATAAAACAAGCAACTCAAGAAGATTGGCAAACAGAGTATTTAGATTACATACTATCCATTAAAATCGTTGATAGTACAGACCAGGCAATAGAGCATATCAATGAGTACGGCTCAAAACACTCAGAAGCCATTGTTACACAAAATTACACAAATGCAGAAGATTTTTTGAATAAAGTTGATGCTGCTTGTGTTTATGTTAATGCTTCTACACGTTTTAGTGACGGTGGTGAATTTGGTTTTGGAGCAGAAATAGGTATAAGTACTTCAAAATTGCATGCACGAGGTCCAATGGCTTTGGAAGAGCTTACAACATACAAATATAAAATTAGAGGAAATGGTCAAATAAGATCATGAGGATAGCTTTTTTTGGTGGCACATTCAATCCTATACATATTGGTCATTTAATCAGTGCAATTGAAATAAAGGAGTATTTTTTTATTGATAAATTTGTATTCATACCAACAGGCATACCGCCTCACAAAAAGATTATTGATCTAAGTGCAAAAGACAGGTACGATATGGTTGCCTTAAGTGTAGCTGGTCTTGAGGGCTTTGAAGTAAGTGATATCGAAATAAACTCAAAAGAAATTAGCTATACTGTAGATACAATTGATTTGTTAAAAAAACAATACAAAAATGATGAACTGTTTTATTGCATAGGTGCAGATGCATTTTTGAGTATCGATACATGGAAGGGCTATAGAGAACTACTTAATAAAATAACTTTTATTATTATAACAAGGCCCAAATATAGTATTGAACAAATAAAATTAAAATATAACTGGATAAAATTTATTGAAGCAAAAAAAATTGCAAAATACCCCCCAAGACACCAAAGTGCTTATATTTATTACCGAAAAATAGACATATCTTCAAGTCAGATTAGAAAACGTGTTAAAGAAAAAAAAACCATCAGGTATTTTGTGCCCTACGATGTAGAAAAAATGATTTTAGAAAAGAGGTTTTACCTTAATGAATAAAATTTTAGATATATTGTGCGAAAAAAAAATTGAACACATTAAAATTATTGACATGAAAAATATACAGGTTTTATTTGATTATTTTGTTATAGGCACAAGTAGTTCTTTAAATCAATCCCTTGCTTGTGTGGATGAGCTTGAAAAATTAAGTATAATTAACCATGTGGAAAGTGATGAAAAGGGTGACTGGATACTTATAGACTGCGGACTGATTATTATTCATTTATTCAGTGAATCAAAAAGAAAAGAAATAGACTTAGAGTATTTATGGAAAGATATGCCAATTGACATTTTTGAATGCAAGTAAAGTTTATTTTTGTGGGGAAAAAACTTAAGTTAGATAGTTTTTGTGAAGTTTATATAAAACGTATAAAAGCATTTTGCAGTGCCGAAATGATTTACATTAAACCTTCAACGCTTAAATTAGAAGCCTTGTTTATACAAAAAAAGATAAAACCAGATGATTTTGTATTTATACTCGATGAAAACGGCAAACAACTAAATTCATACGAATTTGCAAATCTTATCGAAACAATCAATAAAACTATGGTATTTGTAGTTGGCGGTGCTTTTGGAATAGATAAAAAATCTTTTAAAAACGCTTTTTTTCTTTCTCTTTCAAAACTTACACTTCCGCACCAAATCGCAAGATTAATTGTATGCGAAAGCGTGTATAGAAGTTTTACAATAATTAAAAATATACCCTACCATAAAGAATGATATATTATAATGTAAAAACACTGTCCCAAACAAAAAAAATAGCACAAGAATTTGCACAAATAATAAAACAAAAAAAGCAAGCTATTGTTTTTTTAAAAGGAGACTTAGGAAGTGGTAAAACAACTTTTGTCAGATTTGTTTTGCATTATCTAGGTATTAAAGATTTCAAAGGAAGCCCATCCTTTACTATCGCACATGAATATTACACAAAAGAAAAAAAGGTAATACATATGGATTTATATAGAATTCAAACAAAAGAAGAGCTTCTTAATACGGGAATTTTTGAATACTTTGATCAAGTAGCAATTTTTTTTATAGAATGGCCGAATTTACTTGTAATTAAACCCGATATTGTGATAGAATTTAATTCAACAATAAAACAAAGGAGTATCGGGATTGATTGGGCCACAAACTAAATTATACGCGATAATTGGCAAACCAATAAAGCATAGCTTATCACCGAAGTTACACAATGCTATGTTTGAAAAATATGGTATTGATGCCGTTTACTTAGCTTTTGAAGTAAATAATATAAAACAAGCCATAGAAGGCGTTAAAGGTCTTGGTATTAAAGGTTTAAACGTTACATTACCTTTCAAAAACGAAGTGATTAAATTCTTAGATTCTATCGAGAGTCAAGCAAAAATTATTGGATCAATAAACACAATTAAAAATTCAAACGGGGCACTTTTGGGTTACAATACAGATTACCTTGGCTTTTTTGAAACCATAAAAGATATAGATTGCAATAAAAGCATCTGCATATTAGGTTCTGGCGGAGCATCTGCTGCTTGCATTTATGCCTTTTATAAAAAGGGCGTTAAATCTTTAAATATTTACAATAGAACATTTGCAAATGCTTTTACACTTAAAGAGCAATTTGGAGACTTAATAACACTTAATTTAATAGAAAAAAAAGATATATATAAAAATGAAATTATTGTAAACACAACATCAGCTGGCATATTAGGTAGCGAAGATATCATTGATCTAAATTTATTAAACAAAAATAGTTTATTAATAGATATTGTTTATAAATCTGAGCTTATAAAGAAAGCTGCAAGTCTTGGAATAAATAGTATAGATGGAACAAAAATGTTTATTTATCAGGCATACCATGCATTTAAAATCTGGACTGACATTGAGTTTGATATAAACCATGCATTTGAGGTTATAAATGGCCCAAGCTAACA
>NZ_JBMFGQ010000025.1:0-25489 GCF_049977265.1 Desulfurella sp.
CCCAAGACTAATTAAAGGACAGTCATAGCGCTTTTCTTTGGAATAGCCATAGGATGATTTTTGTTGAAAAGTGGTAAAGATGGGCTAATCGCTTTGCTCTTTAAATAAAGTGATTTATATGGTATTTAATTGTCAAACTTTTAATTTAAACAATATCATTTTTGATATTGTTTGATATCAATATTATTAAAACAACTGTTGTGTGTGATTTAAGGATTCTTTGTTTAGCCTATCTTTTCGGCTTTGACAAACTTGCTAAATTTTGATATAGATGAACGCATGGAAGATTTTGTTCTCCAGATGGTTGATAAAAAGAAATTTTATGTATGAAACTGTTTTTTTGCTATTAATAGGCATCTTAAGTGGTGTTTTTGGTGCGTTGCTTGGTATTGGTGGTGGAACATTTGTTGTGCCGCTACTTGTAATTTTTTTACATTTTCCTATTCACCAAGCAGTAGCAATTAGTTTAATTTCAATTATAGCTACTAGTAGTTCTGTTGCAAGCGCTAATGTATACAACAAAATTACTAATATGAAGCTGGGTATAACTTTGGAGCTTGCTACGACAATCGGAGCAATAGTTGGCAGTTTTATTGGATCACTTTTGCCTGGCAATGTTATTATGCTAATCTTTTCTTTTGTTATGGCATTTATAGCGTACTTTATGTATTACCACAAAGATGTTGGAGTTTCAGCCAATGCGGGGCAGTTAAAAAGTTTATATGCAAGCAGTTACTACGACTATGCGCTTAAAAAAAACATTGACTATGATGTTAAAAACTTGAGTGCAGGTATGACTATTAGTGCTTTTGCTGGTGCGTTTTCTGGTATGTTAGGTATTGGCGGTGGTGTACTAAAAGTGCCTGCCATGAATGCTTTTTGCAAAGTACCGATTAAGGTAGCAGCAGCAACAAGCAATTTTATGATAGGCGTTACAGCAGCTGCTGGTGCATTTATTTATTTTGGTAAAGGTTATGTTAAAAATCCTTTGTTTGTATCTTTGATAGTTATAGGCGTTGTTTTGGGGTCAAAGCTTTCTATGCCTATCATAAAATACCTCCCACCATCAAGAATAAAAAATATTTTTATACTATTTTTGGTTTATCTTGCAATAGAGATGTTTGTAAGAGGGATTAGATGAAGCTTGATATGAATAAACTAATTGCAAGAATATTGCAAATAGGCATTTCTTTAAGCATGATTTTATTTTGTGTGGCAATAATTGAAAGTTTTTTTTCAAAAAGTAATAGTCACGATGTGAGTTTTTTTGGCATACTAAAGGGTTTATATTTATTAGATGCATTTTCTACATTTTATGCTGGTATTGTTATTTTGATGTTAACGCCTGTTATAAGAGTATTATTTTTGGCTTTTGGCTACCTTATAGAAGGTGATTTGCGCTTTAGTTTAATGTCGGTTTTGGTCTTTATAATTTTAATTTTTAGTGTCTATTTTGGCATACACTAATTTTTTAATACAGTCGATTTAATTTCGCCATCAAAAACTTTTGTGTATATAGTGTCTTTATTTTTCACATCATCGATGCTTTTTACGATTTTGTGGTTTTTTGTGTATGTAATTGAAAAACCCCGTTTTAGAATATTTTGAGGGTTTAAAGCAATAATTTTATTTTCTAAATTTTCTATAGTAATTTTTTTTTGGAAAAGAAGCTTTTGCGTACTTGAAGCGAGTGAGTTTTGAAATCTTAACACAGCGTGTTTTTGTATATTTAGTTTATTAAAAGGATTTTGATTTTTGATTTTGTTTTCTAACTCAGTTAATTTTTTATTTTTATTAAAGAGTATGTTTTGTGTTTTGTGGTCTATATTAGTGCTTAAGTTATCCACTTTGAGTATTCTAATTTCTATATAATCTTTTATAAAATTTACGATCCTTTGAGACCATACTCCAGCCAATGTATATGCTTTTAAATTCAAAATTCTTTGTAAATTAGAAAAAACAGATTTTTTGAGCATTAAAACATGATTGAGCTGATCAAAGTAAGCTTTTGTTAAAAGCTCCGCTGCCGCAGATGGTGTTTCTGCTACTTTATCAGCAACAAGATCACATAACGTTTGATCTATTTGATGTCCAATCGCGCTTATGGTAGAGATTTTACAGTTTTTAAATGCCATTGCAATATCCAGGTCGTTAAATATCCAAAGGTCATCAACTGAACCACCTCCTCTTGTAAGAATGCAAACATCAAGTGATAATTGTGAATAATGTTCGTTGACAAATTCAATGGCTTCTAATATTTCTTTTTTGGCAGTTTCACCTTGAACCGTTACCGGGTATATCAGCAGTTCTAACCCTTGTGTGCGCCTCTTTAGAATATTTAAAATATCCCTTATCGCAGCGCCTTGCGGGCTTGTTATAATTATTATTTTTTTTGGAAAGAAAGGCATTGGCTTTTTATTGTCAAGATAACCGTTTTCCAATAAAAACTTTCTGTCTTCTTCTAGTTTTTTGTATTTTAAACCGTCACCCATACTTTGAATATAAGAAATAATTAAATGGTAGTCTCCATAGGGTTCATAAACGTTTAAACGCCCTATGGCTATAACTTTTTGACCATCAAGGAGTTGTTTTTTGATATTTTCAGTAATGTGTGATTTAAAGATTACGCATTTTAGTGTGCTTTTTGAGTCAATTAAGTTAAAATACATATGTTTTGAACCTGAAGATTTTAGGTTAGATATTTCGCCTTCTACATACACCTCAGAAAAATTCCACTCAAGTAAATCTTTTATTTGCTTTGTTAATTCTGATACACTTAATGGCTTCATTGTTTTAGATTTTTAAGCGTTTCTTTTAGCAAATTAGCCATATCCAAATCCGGCTTTTGATGGTATATTTTGTCTAAGATAGGGAAAGCTTGTTCTTTTGAGAATCCTAAATTATTGGTTAACACATCTAAAACCTCAATAAGTTTTTCATCACTCGCAAGCACTTTATCTGACATCTCCAGAATGATTGTACTAGCTGTTTTTTTGCCTACACCCGGGACGTTTAAAAGTTGCTCAGTTTTTTTGTTTGCGATTACATACTTTAGCTCTTGTGGTGAAAACTTTGATAGAATAGATATGGCGGTACGAGTGCCAATTTTTGAAATTTTCCTAAGTTCATTAAACAAGTATTTTTCTTCTTCACTTAAAAAACCATACAGCCTAAAGCCATTTTCACTAACTACAAGCTCAACGAAAAGCTTTATTTTTTGATTTAACTCTATACCTAAATAAGTCAAAACACTAACCGTGATACTAAAATGTATACCAGCTATGTTTAAAACCACAAAACCATTTTTTTTTACTACAATTTTTCCTTCTAAAGCATAAAACATCTATAACTCCAATTTTGCACTATCCCAGCTTCTGCATTTTGGACATTTCCAAAAAAACAGATGTGTAGAATAACCACAAGCCTTACATGTATATTTAACGTTATTTTGCAATTTAGAGGCTAACAACTCAAATCTTTTATCACTAGATTGTTTTGCTAAGCATTTAATGCTCAACTTAACAACATTTTGCGGGTAATAATTGTTATTTAACATAATACGCAATACAGATAAAGCTTTTTTGTCTTTTTCTAGCTTCAAAAGGTATAGCGCACTAAAGTATAGGATGTAATAAGATCGCGGGTTATAAACAAGGACTTGTTTTATAAAATAATGTAAATCGTTTTTATCTTTTATATTGTCGAGAACTAAGTTAAAAAATTCATTTTTAACCTTAATGGCATCAAGCCAAAGCTGAAAGGCTTTTTTTTTATTTTGGTTATTGTAGTGCAATATACCTAAATTAAGCATAGCATCAAAACAGTTTTTGTCTTCATTTAATGCCTGCGAAAAAAACTCATAAGCTGTCTGAAAATTATTATTACTTGATTCTTTTAATGCTTTTTTACCAAGCTCGCAATAAATATGAGCGGTAATTTTTTTATTTTCACCGAATCTTTTTTGCCATTCAAGGGCACTTTCCCAATCTTTTGAATCCTCATAAACTTCTTCCAAAAGTTTTTTTATAACTTGATTTTTTGGATCAAAAGATAGAGCGTTTTTGAATGTTTCTTTTGCTCTATCGTAGAGTCCAGCTTTTTTATAATCTATACCAATATCTACATACACTTCAATTTCTTTTTCTCTATCAAGTTTCCTTGCGAGTAAACCTTTGTGAATAATTAAAGCTCTATTGATTTCTCCTTTTTTTCTGAAAAGATTGCCAATGCTTATGTATACATCTACAAGATCTGGTTCTAGCTCTATAGCATTTGTTAGCTCTTCTATTGCTTTATCAGTTTTGTCTTCTATAATGTAGTTAATACCTTTTAAGTATAGGGCAATTTTGTGTTTTTCGGTTTTTATTTTATGTCCTTTTAGAATATAATACACTGCTACTGCTATAATTATTACAGCGCTAATAAGCGCTATCTGGTTAGATTTGAGAAGTTCAATCATCTTGTTTTAGCGTAAGCTTTCTTAAAGAAAGCACCTCATTTTTCAATTCTTTTACCTGTTTTTTGTATTCTTTTATTTTATTTGTATAACTTATGTCATCTATAATAGATACAACTTGATTCGCTATTAAGCCTAACAGGAAAAATACGCCTACAATAAGCCATATTGGACATACAATATGCAAATTGATTATACTTAGATCCACTTCTTTATTTTGATTGTAAATTCCGATTAAAAATGTGAAAATAGCAAAAATCAACATGATTAATATTTTAAAAAATTTCAAATAAGCTCCTTTATTTTGTTGTATGTTTGGCGTAAACTTTCTGATATAACTTTTGTATCACAAACTGTACCCATGAAGTTCGTATCGCCTACCCATCTTGGCACAATATGAAAGTGAATATGATCTTCTATGCCTGCGCCTGCAGCCTCACCAATGTTCATACCAATGTTCATACCATTTGGTTTAAATGCAATTTCTAAATAATTACAAAACATTCGCACTGTAGAAAAAAAATCGACACTTTCTTTTTCTTCTAATAGTTTAATGTGGTTTATGTGTCTGTTTGTGACAACCATAATGTGTCCAGGATTATAAGGATAAATATTCATTATTACAAAGCAGTATTGACTTCTAAAAAGCACAAAATTTTCTTCATCTTTTTTTTCGTTGAAAGCTTTGCAAAAAACGCATTCATTCGTTTTTTTATCACTTAGTATATATGCCATTCTCCATGGTGCCCAGATGGTATTCATTAGTATAGACTCCTTTTGTCAATAACACGTTTTGCTTTACCCTCGCTACGCTCTAAACTGTATGGTTCCACCAGTTTTACGTCCAACTCCAGGCCCAGTAGTGTCTTTAATTCGTGTTTGATTTTTTCAAGCATCAATCTTTGTTGTTTCATTTCATCAAAGAAAATATTTTCTGTAACTTCTACAAGCAATGTAGCCTTATCTAAAGCCTCTTCTTTTTCTAAAATTATCTGGTAAATACTCATAACACCTTCTATGTTAAATAACGCTTCTTCGATCTGTGTTGGGAATACATTTACTCCCCGTATGATAATCATATCATCGCTTCTGCCAATTGGCTTTGACATTCTAGACATACTGCGACCACATGAGCATTTTGATTTATTTAGTTTTGTTATATCCCTTGTTCTATACCTTATAATGGGTAAAGCCTCTTTTGTAAGTGTAGTTAGAACTAATTCTCCGTATTCGCCGTCTTTTACTGGAAGCAATGTTTTAGGATCAACGATTTCTGCATAAAAATGATCCTCAAAAATATGCATACCGTTTTGATATATACACTCTGCGCTTACTCCAGGCCCCATTACTTCGCTCAAGCCATAATTATCGTAAGCCTTAATGTGCATGGCACCTTCAATTTTTTTTCGCAATTGTTCACTCCATGGTTCTGCGCCAAACAGACCAATCTTCAAACTAACGTTATTTATATCAACCCCTTCTTTTTTTAAAGTTTCTGCAATATGTAGTGCGTAGCTTGGTGTACATACAAGGACAGTAGGTTTTAAATCCATAATTAGTTGAATTTGCCTTTTTGTATTGCCACTTGAAACAGGTATTACTGTTGCGCCTAATTTTTCAAGACCATAATGCAAACCAAAACCACCCGTAAATAAACCGTAACCAAATGCTATATGGACGATATCGTCACTGCCTACTCCTGCACAAGCAGCTAACCTTGCTACTAAATTACTCCATGTGTCAAGGTCTCTTTTTGTATAACCTACAATTGTAGATTTGCCTGTTGTGCCGCTTGACGCATGTATTCTAGCGAGTGATTTTACGTTTAATGCAAATAAACCATATGGATAATTTTGCCTAAAATCTTCTTTTGTTGTAAATGGCAGTTTTGCTATATCATCTAAACTTTTTATATCATGAGGCTTTATTTTTACTTGGTCAAGTTTAGTTTTATAAGCTTTAACATTTTCATAAGCATACGTTATAGTTTTTTGCAATCTTTCTAGTTGTAACTCTTCAATTTGGCTTCTGCTTAGCAATTCAAATTCAGGTTGGAACATACGTTGGCTCCTTTTAATTTTGTGTAAAGTAATTTTGGTCTAAAAAATTAATTTTGCTTTTCAATTTTTCGTAAGCTTCTTCAATATTCTCAAATTTTAACAATATAACGGCGTGATTGTCTTTTGCATTTACAAAAGTATAAACGTACTCAATATTTAAATCAGCCTCGTTTATAATTTCAAGCAAATACATTAAACCACCAGGCTTATCTTCCATTAAAGCCGCAAGAATTTGATTTTTTTTAACAATAAAATGTTCTTTTTTTAAAGTCTCATATGCTTCATTGGGTTTATCCACGCAAAATCTTAAAATCCCAAAATCATTTGTGTCAGCTAAATTTAAAGCCCTTATATTTATATTGTTTTCTTTTAAAATTTTTGTTACATTAAAAAAGCGTCCCTTTTTGTTTTCTATAAAAACGGAAATTTGAGTTATCTTATAATCCATTAATCACCTCCAAATCTATAAACATTATAGTTTTATCTTGCGGATTTATCAAGTAAAACCTTTTGTTGCTAATTAATTGACAAATAAAAATAAATATGTATTAATATTATTGTAATATTTGTAATAAACTAAAGTTATGAAAAAGCTGATTTTGAAAGATGGTTCGTTATGTATTATAAGAAAAGTCAAGTTAAGTGAAAAAGAAAAAATTAGAGAATTATTCTCTCAAGCTTCACCTGAAAGTCGCTACTATAGATTTTTTGGCGCAACAAACAAAATTGATGATAAAGTATTAGATGCAATGATTAGAAACGATACTTTCAATGTTTCTTTGATTTGTATTGTTAAAGATAAAATTGTCGGTATTGCAAACTACAGTGCAACACCTGATTTGCAAAGTGCTGAAGTTAGTTTTTTGATTCAGGATGATTTTCAAGGCAAAGGCATTGGTACACTTTTCTTAGAGGAATTAGCAAAATATGCGTGGCTTAGGGGTATTAGAGACTTAGAGGCTATTGTGTTAGCCGACAATTACAACATGATTGGCGTATTTAAAAATAGTGGTTTTGAGCTTGTTCACGAAAAACCTGATCCATCTATTGTTCATTTAAAATTACCACTTGTAAAATTTGACAAAGTCACAAGTTTACATTTGCTCAGAGAAAAATTGGCCACTCAGGCTTCTTTAAAAAGTGCTTTTTACCCAAATAAAATTGTTTTTATTGGTAATGATTGCTTATTGTGGCATAATATTTTTCAAACAAGAAGCGACGCACAAATACTATCGCCAAATAGCAATATCGTTAAAGAAGTACAAGAAGCAAAGCCGGATTTGTTGATTATAGATATTGTTGATTGTAAAAATTTAACATATTTTTTAGCTGTAGATTCGATAAAAGTTTTAATCATTACTACAAAACTTAATGAGCCGATTAAATCACAAGTTATTGCTTTAATTAAAAAGCAGGGCATCCGCTTGATTGGCCCATACTCAACAGGTCTTTTTTATAATATGCCAAACGCTAAACTTAATATAAGCAAAATCAGGTTGCCAAAATCCAGTCATTTAGCCATTGCTACGCATTCTAACTTACTTGGTATTAATTTAGTTTACTCTTTTAATTATATTGGCATCGGGGTAGGCTGTTTTGTGAGCGTGGGTGATAAGTCTGATGTGTCGGGCAATGATTTGTTGTATCTTTGGCAAGATGATGAGCATGTTGAAATAATTGTTTTATACCTTGACTCCTTTGGTGACCCTACCGTTTTTTCAATGCTGGCAAGAAAAATTTCAAAACAAAAACCTATTTTTGCAGTAAAGGCAGGAAAAACTCCACTTTCTTTGTCTATTTCAAGGCATGAAAGCTTATTCTTCTCAAATACAGATTTTACCGTAGATGGTTTGTTCAAACAAACTGGCATTATTAGAGCCGAAACATTAGAAGAGTTATTAGATGATGTTTTGCTTATGCATACTTTTGACAATTTGTCCACTTTGTCTTATGTTACACTTATATCTAACTCTAAAGGCGCAAATTTAATGGCAATTGACACGTTTGAAGCAAATAATTTATTACTTGAAAGCATTGTTTATATAGAGGAAGAGGATAGTATAGTAGATTCTTATAAAAAAAACTTGCTTGAAATTTTAACGAGTTCTAAAAGTGATTATATAGTTATAATATTTGCTCCCACTCAAGAAGTTAGTTCTGAATATTTAGATGAATTTTTAAGCGAAATTTTGTTATCTGTAAATTCTGTTGAGCATAACAAAAATATAATAGTAAATTTGCTTTCGTTTTTACACTACAAGGATAGAGTATTTTCAAAAGAAAACTTAAAGAAAAAAATAGCCGTATATCCTTTTGTTGAGCGTTCTTTAAGGGCATTGGGAAAACTTGTGTGGTATGCAAATTACAAGCAAAAAACTCAGTTTTACGCTAGGGATTTGGAAAATTTCAACATTAAAGAGGCACGCAATTACATAAGAAATTTATTAAGTAACGCAAAAACATATCAGTTAACACAAAAAGAAGCTGGACTACTATTTAATACAATAGGTGTAAAGAAAACTTCTTTTGAAGTAGAAGGTGTATACAATATTAGCATAGGTTTGGCATACGACAAACTATTCGGGCCTGTTATTGGTATTTCCTATTACTTATATGAGATTAATATTGCATACAAGTCGCCAATTGTTAGAATTTTACCTTTGACGCTTTCTGATATTGAAGAAGTAATCGTTTTAATAGACAATAAAAACAAACTAGACGTAAAAACCAAACAAAACTTAAATGATTTTTTGATAAGACTGAGTGAAGCTTTTTTGCAAATACCAGAAATAAAGCAACTTGATTTACCCAATTTAATAGTTGCAAACGATGGCTTGTACTTTACTAAGGCCATTATTAAAGCAAATAAAGATGATACCCAGCCAAAGAGTTTTACTATTAACTTTTAATATGTTATAATAAAACTATGTTTAGGGTAGGTTTTGGTTATGATTTACATCAATTAAAAAAAGGCAGCAAACTCTTGATTGGTGGTGTTGAAATAGACAGTGAGTTTGGGGCTTTTTCTTTTTCAGATGGTGATTGTCTATTGCATGCGCTTGTTGATGCTATGCTTGGTGGCGCAGGACTTGGCGATATTGGAGAGTATTTTCCAGATACAGATGAACGCTTTAGAGATATAAATAGTAGCTTTTTTGTAACAGAAACGTTAGATTTAATCAATAAAAATGATTTTAAAATAGTAAATATGGATGCAACTATTTTGCTTGAAAGACCTAAACTCATGAATTATAAGCAGATTATAAAAAAGAATATAGCAAATTTGCTTAATATTAGCGAGTATTCGGTTAATATAAAGGCTAAAACAAATGAGAAAATTGGTGAAATTGGAGCAAGTTTAGCTATTGCATCTTATGTAGTTGTTTTGTTGGAGGGTTAAATGCAACCCATTGGGAAGTTTTTAATTTTTGCTGGAGCTCTACTTATTTTGTTCGGTTTGTTTTTGAGCTTTTCTTCAAAACTGCCTTTAGGGAGATTGCCTGGTGATATTATCATAAAAAAAGGTAATTTTGCTTTTTATTTTCCACTTGCAACTAGTATACTTTTAAGTATAATACTGACTGTGATTATGTATTTTTTGAATAAACGCTAAGGAGGATGTTATGCATTTTGTTTCATTAGCTTACGCAGCAGCTCAACCAGGGAGCCCAAATCCAATTCTGTCAACAGTAATACCATTTGCCATAATTATTGTTGTTTTTTACTTGTTTCTTATATTGCCACAGCAAAAGCAAAGAAAAAAACATAAAGAGTTTATAGAAAGTTTACAAAAAGGCGATACAGTGATAACTTCAAGCGGTATTTATGGCAAAATTAAAAATATAGGCGAAAAAGAATTCACTATTGAAATTGCAGAAAATGTTAGTATAAAGATTCTAAAAGACAATATAATTTCAAAAGCTTAAAAAGTGTGATTTAGTAATGAAGCAATCAGACTGGTTTAAACTCGTTTTAGTTATCGTTGTTTTTGTAATATTTGGCGCATATGCTGTGGATGCATTTTTACCACAACAGACACTTGAGAATCTGCCCAGTTTCATGCCTAAAAAAGTTATAAACTTAGGTCTTGACTTAAAAGGCGGTACGCACTTAACACTAGAAGTTGAAACGGATAAAGCAATTGCTGGTATTTTACAGCAAGCCTCAGAGAATCTCAAAAAACAGTTTGATAATGCTAAAATAGCTTATAATACCGTAGAAGTGAATGCAAAAAAAACCTCTATAGATGTTACTTTGATGGATCCAAACGATGCAAATAGAGCGTTGGATTTAATACAAAGCAACTTTGGTAATTTTGAAACAAAAACTGTCAATAGCTCTATAATAATGACACTTAAGCCCAAAATTGCTTTAAACATGCAAAAAGAAGCAGTTAGCCAGGCACTTGGTGTTATTAGAAACCGCATTGACCAGTTTGGTGTTGCTGAGCCAACCGTAGTAACAAGTGGTTCAAGAGATATCGTTGTTGAATTGCCAGGTATTTCTGATCCAGAGCGTGCAATTAAACTTATTGGCCAAACAGCAGTTTTAGAGTTACACTTAGTGGATGATTCGGTCAATGTAGAAAATGCCTTAAATGGTCAGTTGCCACCTGATGATGAGTTGCTCTATCAAGTAGTTAAAAACCCCACAACTGGCGAAATCACAAAAGTACCAATAGTAGTTAAAAAAGCAGCCGTTGTAACGGGTAGTATGATAAAAAAAGCTAATGTGAGCTTCAGCAGTCAAACAAATCAACCTGTTGTGTCATTTGATCTAAACTCTCAAGGCTCTCAAGCGTTTGCACAGTTTACTGCATCACATATTGGTAAAAGATTAGCAATTGTTCTTGATAATACAGTATATTCTGCTCCTGTTATCAGAGAACCTATTTTGAACGGGAGTGGTGAGATAAGCGGTGACTTTAGTGTTAGACAGGCGCATGATTTATCCATTGTGCTAAGAAGTGGCTCTTTACCAGCACCCGTAAAAGTCTTAGAAAAAACTGTAATAGGTCCTACACTTGGCAAAGATTCAATAAAAAGCGCAACGCTTGCAATAATTATTGGTAGTATTGCGGTATTTTTCTTTATGCTTTTATACTATAGATTGTTTGGATTATTGGCAGATTTTGCTTTGATGTTTAACTTGTTAATAATTTTGGGCACACTTGCGATGCTTGGCGCAACACTTACTTTGCCTGGCATTGCCGGTATGGCGCTTACTGTTGGTATGAGTGTTGATACAAACGTGCTTATTTTTGAGCGTATACGTGAAGAATTGTTTCATGGCCGCACACCAAAGGATGCAGTGGAACTTGGTTATGATAGGTCACTGATAACGATTATCGATACTCATATAACTACTCTGATAACGGCTTTCATTCTGTATCAATTTGGCAGTGAAACTATAAAAGGATTTGCCATAACTCTAGCAATAGGTCTTATTGCAAACATGTTTACGGCTATAACATTTACTAAAGTTGTATATGACTGGTTGTTTTCTAATAAAGCATTGAAAAAGTTGAGTATTTAGGAGTTAGTAATGTTGCATATTTTTAAACCTGATATAAAAGTAGATTTTGTATCAAAGTTTAAATGGGGAATTTATCTTTCCATTACTTTGATAGTTATAGGTTTGATTTCTTTGATTGTTAAAAATGGTTTTAAAGTGGGGATAGAATTTAAAGGCGGCACATCAATTATACTTCAAACAAAAAACAATTTAGGGACAGGTGAAGTTAGATCTTTGCTTGAAAAATCTAATTATTTTAAGCACATGGCTATAGAAAATTATGGTAACACAAATGGTCAATACCTTGTGGAGATACCCCTAAGCAATGTAAATAACGATGTACTTAACGCAGAAATGGCCAAATCTTTTGCAAAATATGGTCCAAAATCTTATCAAATTTTAAAAGTCAATGTTATCGGGCCAAAAATTGGCAAAGACTTCACAAGAAATGCTATTATAGCAGTGTTTTTGTCACTTATAGGCATACTGATATATATCGCAATCAGGTTTAGGTACAATTTTGCTGTAGCTTCAGTAGCATCTTTAGTTCATGATGTGCTAATAACTATGGGTCTTTTATCTTTGTTCAATTATGAAATTACACTGGATGTAATTGCTGCTTTGCTTACCATTGTGGGTTATTCTGTAAATGATACCGTTATTATATTTGATAGGATAAGAGAAAAATTAAGAAATAATCCTAAGCTTAGCAAAATTGATGCTATAAATACTGGTATTAGCGAAACATTAAGCCGAACCATAATAACGTCAAGTACTGTTATTGTGGTAACATTAATTTTGTTCTTGTTTGGCGGAAGCGTGCTTAGAGGTATGTCTTTTGCTTTGCTTGTAGGATTTATTACCGGTACATACTCGTCTATTTTTATTGCACCACCAGTTTTGTTTTTATTCAAGGGTCCATTGCTACCAGAAGCCAAAAAACAAGAAGTTGCATCTGAAGAAATGTTTAAACGCTCTTATAAAATTGAGTGATTAGTCTTGAAAATTTTTTAACTCTTTTTAAAAACAAACGCAAAGCACACAAAACGCTCCTGTATATAAATTCAAAACTAGGCGTTCTGGAGAGTTTTTATAATTGCATAGAAGAAATAGAAGATTCTTTAAGGATCTGTGCAGACCCAGATCAGGCATTTGATTTTTTCCAGAGGTTTCTGGAAAATACGACTGCTAAATCTACTTTATTTGAGATAATAAGAGTCTCTAAGTTTTATAGAAATTTGCTTTTTAATATATTTGCCCAAAGCAACAGTCTTTCTTTATTGTTAATTAACCACAGCGAATACTTTTACTGGCTTTTAGAAGATTTGGTATCCAATAAAACAAAACATATTTTCGTAGAAGAAATATCAAAACTTATAAGATCAAAGAAAACTCTGGATGAAAAAAAATACATATTAAGAGAATACAGAAAAAAGGAATATTTGCGTATTGCTTCAAAAGAAATTTCAAAAATTTGCAAATCTCAAGAAGTATATTTAGAGCTATCTGAGCTAGCTGATGCCTGTTTAGAAATAGCAATAGATATAGCTTTTAGCGAAAAAAAGCTTAAAGAAAAAAAGTTTTGTATAATAAGTATGGGAAAGCTAGGCGCAAGAGAGCTAAATTTTTCTAGCGATATAGACATAATGTTTGTTCATGATAATTTTGATTACGCTCAAGAATATAACAAAATTGCTCAATATATAATATCTATCATTTCTGATGTGCAGTTTGGAAGTTTTGTTTTTAGAGTGGATACGAGACTTCGCCCTTTTGGAAATAATTCTAGCTTATCATTGAGTGTTGATGAATATGAAAATTATTATTTTAGTTTTGGTCAGGTCTGGGAAAAGTTTGCCCTGACTAAAGCTAGATTTTCAGCTGGAGATAAAGATACCGCAAGTAGGTTTTTTTCAGTTATAAAACCTTTTATATATACTAAAAATATAGATATAAACTATATTGAAGAAGTGCGTTCAATGCGCTACAAAATCAAACATGAAAAATTATCCAATTATAAAAACAATCTTATAAATCCTTTGAAAATAAATGTTAAATTAGGACTTGGTGGTATTAGAGAAGTTGAGTTTATAGCTCAATATTTTCAACTTATATATGCTGGCAAGGATACTAGTTTACAAACCAGCTCAACGCTTGATGTTTTGGATACTTTATATAACAAAAAATACCTTAAACAAGCCAAAAAACTGAAAGCCTGTTATTTGTTTTTAAGATTAGTTGAACATAAAATACAGTTAAAAGATGAGAAGCAAACAGCAGATTTACCTTCAAATATAGAAGAGTTAGAAATTTTTGCTAAAAAATTTAATTTGAAAGCTGATGAATTTTTAAAAATATATTCTAAAATAACAGATTCGGTACATGAAATTTATAAATCAATTTTTTATGCGCACAATATACCTTTTTTTTCACCGATAGAAATTTTGGAAGATTTCTTTGAAGAGGAGTTTAGTGATTATAAACAGATAGCTATTCAACTAAGTGATATTGCAAGGAAATCAAAGTTTGCTAAAACAAGTCCAACATTTTTGACCAATGCGATAGATAAAACTTATCTTCATTTAAAAAATATACCAAAAAACTTAAACAGTAAACTTTTTTTAAATGTAATTTCAGGCTTTAACAGTATATTGCCTACCTATTACGATACTTTTTTTGGTAATGATTATATTTTTAATACTTTACTTTTAGCGTTTTCTATTGGATTACATCAAAAATTACAACAATATTCATTTTTAATAGATGAATTTTTTTATATAGACCAGCCTTTAGAAATAATACAGCTTTCAAAACAAGAAAAAGAAAGATTAGAGTTTAATTTGATTCTAAAACTTTTAAGCGGCAATTTAGATAAAAAAAATAAAAAAATTCTATCGGTTTTTGCACAAAAGTATATACAACACACAATAACAAAGTTGCAAATTAAAGATTTGATTGTTTTGGCATATGGCAAACTTGGTATTGAAGAGTTGTTTGTAAATAGTGATTTAGATTTGGTTTTTCTTGCAAAAACCGTTGATGATAAAAAAATTTATGAGGTTTCAAATCTCGTAAGGGAACTTAATAAAATTTATAGCGTTGATTTAAGATTAAGACCGTTTGGAGAAAAAGGCTTGATTGTTAGCGAGATTGATTATTTTAGAAGTTATCTGGCAAAATATGCTAAAGATTGGGAAAAGCTTGCCATTCAAAAAGCCAGAATAATTTATAGTGATATCGATTGTGATTTAACAGATTCAATTAATGAATTTGCTCGCTTTATTGATAAAAAAAGTATAAGAGAAATGAAAGAATTAATAGAAAAACATAAAGGTTTTGATATAAAAAATGAAAGAGGTGGTATAGTCGATATAGAATTTATTTTGCAATATTTATGCATTCAAAATAATTGTTTTGAGTTTGGAAAAAGCGTTGAAGAAATGATCGATAAAATTTCCTATATAAAAGAAGTTAGGTTTCTAAAAGCCGTCTATGTATATTTTACGAGGATACTTAATTTAACAAGACTCATACCAAACGATATAAAAGATAAACTCGTAGTTTTAAAGTTCTTATTAAAACAAGATAACTTAGAAATTAAAATCAAAAATCTTCAAAATAAAGTTAGCAAGATGTTTGATATGTATTTTAAAGAATAGTCTTC
Organism: Desulfurella sp.; assembly: GCF_049977265.1. Taxonomy (GTDB): domain Bacteria; phylum Campylobacterota_A; class Desulfurellia; order Desulfurellales; family Desulfurellaceae; genus Desulfurella. The sequence goes on from NZ_JBMFGQ010000025.1 coordinate 15,695, forward strand.
ATCGACTTCTCTTCAAAAGTAACCAAGATTAAAGCAACTAGTTTTTTAAATCCTGCAAAAAAATAACAGGCTATTTGCTTATTTTTAGTGAAGAGAAATAGAACATCTTAAGATTAACAAAAGATTTGTTTTACACATTTTTTACCAAAATAAGAAGATTATTTAACAATTACTATGATATTTCAAAAAATGACAAAGAGGAGGTAGTATATATATTTTAGAAAATCCTAAAACATTTTTTTGGGGTGTTGCCACAAGCGCATTTCAATTAGAAGGTAGCCCATATGCAGATTGGCATCTTTTTGATAGCTTTTTTGAAGAAAAACCAGAAGCCGTAAATCATTATTCTATGTATGAGCAGGATTTATATTTAATAAAGAAGCTTGGTGTAAATGCATACAGGTTTTCAATTGAATGGAGCAGAGTTCAACCAAGTCAGGATATATTTAACGAAGCAAGTATTGCCCACTATCAGAAAATTATCGATGAATTGTTATCAAACAATATAGAACCTTTTGTTACAATACATCATTTTACGCATCCTGTATGGTTTATCAAAAACTATCCATGGCATAATGATAATAGCGTGGATAAATTTTGTTTTTATGTTGAGAAGTTGGTAAAAACCATAAAAAATGTAAAGTACTGGATTACATTTAATGAACCATATATTTTGCTGCTTGGTGGTTATTTGGACGGTTGTATGCCACCAAACATAAAAAATAAACAATTGGCTCAAAAAGCTTTAAAAAACATACTTTTATCTCATGCAAAAGTTTACGATATTATACATTCATATATTAATAAACCTTATGTAGGCATAGCTCATAACATGGCAGTTTTTAAACCATATAGAAAAAATAGATTTGATATGTTACTTACTAAAATCGCAAAACATTTTTATAATTTCTCAATAATTAACGCTTTTTTAAGTGGACATTTATCTATTAATTTACCTTTTTCAAAATCTTTTGAAATAGATTTACCCATAAAAGATAAGTTAGACTTTTTTGGAATAAACTATTACACACGAATTTTTCTAAAATTTAATCCATTTAATTTTAAAAATAAGTTTGTTGATATTATATACCAGAACAAAGAAGGTATAGGAATAACTGATATGGGCTGGGAAATTTATCCAAAAGGTATATTAAAGGTTTTAAAATATGCTTCAAAACTGAAAGTACCGCTTATAATAACAGAAAATGGTATTGCAACAAATAATGATTTTCAAAAAATTCAGTTCATAAGATCACATCTTGAAAAAATAAAAGAAGCAATTACTGATGGGATCAACATAAAAGGTTATTTTTACTGGTCTTTAATTGATAATTATGAATGGTTTGTAGGTTTAAATGCCAAATTTGGACTTTTTAGAGTTGATGAAAAAACGCTTAAAAGAAAACCAACACTATCTGCATCCTTTTATGCGTACATTGTCAAAAACTGGAGAATATTTGATGGATAATTGTAAAGAAGAAAGTCTTTTGTGCGATTTTCATATTCATACAAATTATTCAGACGGATCTCTTAATTTACGCAAAGTTGTAGACATTTATGGCCAGACAGGTCATGATATCATTGCAATTACAGATCACCTGGTAGATAAAACAAATCTTATGGGTATGGCTGCACATACAATCAATGCAAGCTTAAGCGAAGAAAACTTTGAAGAATATTTAGAAAACATAGTGTATGAATCAAAAAGGGCTCTGGATAAATACGATATGCTTGTTATGCCTGGTGTTGAAATAACAAAAAATCACATAAGTGCCGCTAAATCAGCGCATATTTTGCTTATTGATATTAAAAAATATATACCGCCAGAGTTAAGCTATAAAAAACTATTTTTAGAAGCAAAAAAACAAAATGCTTTAATAATAGCGGCTCATCCCTATCATGTTTTGGGTTTAGACAAAGAAACGCTTTATCTTTGGAATAATAGAAAATATTTTTCAAAGTATATTGATGCATGGGAAATTGGTTGCAACAAAGACTTGTTCAATGTGGTGAGCCTTGAATCGTACCCTTTTGTTGCAAATAGTGATTTTCATAAAACTTCACATATACACTCATGGCGCACGCTGCTTTATTGCAAAAAAGAAATTGAGTGTGTGAAAAAATGCATCAAAGATAATACAAAAGTTGCTATAAAATTTTTTAGAAAGTAAGGAGGTGTGAAAATGCTTTATGTAGTTTTGGTTTTGGTTGCTATTGGTTTTATTGCATATTTTATAGAAATTCTTGCACTTGCCTTTTTAGTTAAGCAAAAGCTATCATTTTCATTTACCGAAGGTGTTTCTATAATTAAACCACTAAAGGGAATTGATGATAATTTGTTTAGTAATCTTGAAAGCTTTTGTAGCCTGGATTACCCAAAATATGAGTTAATTTTTTGTTTATCATCGTGCACTGATCCTGCATATAAAATTGCAAAAAAAATCAAAGATAAGTACAAAGATTGTGATATTTCAATTGTAATAGATGATACCAGCGTAGGATTAAACCCAAAAATAAACAATATGTTTAAAGCTTATATGAACTCAAAGTATGATTTTGTAATCATAAGTGACAGCAACGTGATTGTAGATAAAAATTATATTCAACAAACGGCAAAATACTTAAAAAATAATGAAGTTAGTGTTGTTACAAATTTGGTTAGAGGAAAAGGAGCACTTACTTTTGGATCATTGCTTGAAAATCTTCAATTAAACACATTTGTAGTTTGTGGTATGGCTTTTTTGAATACAAAAACAAATATACCATGCGTAATTGGCAAATCCATTCTTTTTAGAAAAAAAGATTTAGAAGAATCTGGAGGATTCTGGCACTTAAAAGATTATTTAGCAGAAGATTTTATGATTGGAAAACTTGCAACTGATAAGAATAAAAAAGTAGCAATATCAAATTATTTTGTTGATAATGTAAATGAGTTTTGGGATACAAAAAAATTTTTAAACAGACACACTCGCTGGGCAAAGATGAGATATAAAATTGGCAGGTTTTATTATTTGAGTGAACTATTATCAAACCCTGTCTTTTTAGCCTTAGTTGGATTTATTATTTCTGGTTTTTCAAAAGATTTTTTATATTTATTTGTTGGTTCAGCTATCTTTAAAGCCATGCTTGATTATTATACAGGATACTTAGTTAGCTCTGATATAAAATCTATATATTATTTTTTTTCTCCAATAAAAGACATAATAATAGGTTTTATATGGTTTGTGCCATTTTTTAATACAAAAGTTTATTGGCGTGGTAAAAAATATCTAATGGGCAAAAACACACTCCTAATCGAATCAAAATAACACATTACAAATATTTAACATTATCTTGAAGATTATTTAACAAAAAAATTGCATAATAAAAAAAAGATGACAAAAAAGTCATTATTTTGTAGGAGGTGTTTATGCTTATACCACAAAGGTGGTTAAAACTGCTAATGCTTGCAGTATTTTTGGTTAGTTGTATTTTATTTGATGCAAAGGTATCGCAAGCAGGCTGGTCAATCAATGGAGCAGGCGCGACATTTCCCTACCCAGTTTATACTAAGTGGGCTTTTGATTTTGAAAAAGCTACTGGGAACAAAGTGAATTATCAAGGGGTAGGATCAGGTGCTGGCATTAAACAGGTAACGCAGGGAGTTGTTGCTTTTGGTGGAAGCGATATGTGTCTAAAAGCAGATGAATTAAAAGAAAAGAATCTATTACAATTCCCATCACTTGTAGGCGGAATTTTGGTTGTTGTAAACATACCAGGTATCAAGGATAACCAGCTTAGACTTTCAAATAATACCGTAGCCAAAATTTTTATGGGTGAGATTAAAAATTGGGATGATCCTTTAATTAAAAAGGATAACCCCCACTTAAAATTGCCAAATTTGCCAATAACCATTGTACACAGGGCAGATGGTTCTGGAACGAACTGGAATTTTACTTATTGGCTAAGCCAGGTTAGCAAAGAGTGGGATGAAAAAATTCATTACGGTTTATCTGTAAACTGGCCAGTAGGCGTAGGTGGCAAAGGTAACATGGGTGTAGCAAACTATGTAAAACAAATTTCTGGTGCAATTGGATATGTTGAATATGCATTCTGGTTACAAAACCGCCTAACAAGCGTAGTATTGCAAAATAAAGAAGACAAATGGGTAGAGCCAAGTGTAGCGGCATTTAAAGAGGCTGCAGCAAAAGCTAACTGGCAGGAAAAAAATGGTTTTTGTGAAGTATTGATAAATCAAGGTGGAGCAAAAACATGGCCAATAGTTTCTGGTACATTTGTGCTTGTCCCAAATACAAAAAAAGCAGAACAAAAACAGGCTGTAGAATTTTTTAAATGGGCTTTTGAACATGGCGACAAAGCAGCTGAAAGCCTAGGCTATATACCTCTGCCTAAATCTACAAAAAATTTAATACTTAAATATTTAAGTGGCAACGGCTATTAAAATAAAAAGGGGGCAACCCCTTTTTATTTACGTTACAGTCTCCTTGAATTCTTGAGAAATTCTACTTATAATTATCAAAGTAGCAGTTTAAGAAAATCTCATAAATTTGATGTGGTAGATAAATTTAGTTTATGTAGCTTTTGGTAAATTTTAATGGATTGATTATAATAGATGAAAATTAATTAGAATAAATGTTATACGGGATCTAAAATTAAAAAGGAGGTATAAAAATGGATAAATGGGTTTTGCAGATAATGAATCCAGAAAATTGGGAACATGTGCTTACAATGATTGAAAATAGCATAGACAGGCAAGATATAAAGGTTGTAGCTTTGGGTCCTGCAGTAGTACCTTTATTTGCACAGGGTAGTTTGAGATTGTCGATAGAAAAGTTTATTGGCAAGGGATTAAAACTTGAAATTTGTTCTGTAAGTATAAAAAAGGCTGGTTTAGAAAAAGCTCAGCCACCTGAAGGTGCTATCTTAAAGCCTGGGTTAATAGCAATATCAGATGATGTAAAAGATGGATATCTTTATTTTGCTATAGGCTAATCGGCTTAAAAAGCATACTTAATGTTACACTTAATATATAGCATTTAACAAGATTGAGAACCAAAAATAAGTAATTGTATAATTTTTGTTATGCTAATTTTTGCTTGGTTACTGGTTTGCGAGACAATTTTAATGCTAATATAAACAATGGTATTGCCCACAAAGCTGAAAATAAATAAATCTTTTCTAAAGGTAATATATTCTGGAGCGGTCCCAAACCAAAGGAACCAATTCCTTCACCAACCATTAGTGCAGCTACCATAAGACCTGCAACTTTTGTTTGTTGTTGAGGATAATTAATCAGCCCATAAGACATAGAAAACGGATAATATATACTACAAGCTGCGCCTGCAAATACAAAAGCTAAAACTAAAGCAAGCGCGCTATTTAATGCAGGCAATATTAAAAAACATAAACCTATAGAAATAGCACTTGCAAAATAGAAATATTTGTGAGGAACTAATCTTTTAGGTACTAAAGCTATTATAAATCTGAATACAGTCATTGAAGCCCAAAATAAAGATAGAGATAGTATACCATAATAAGCTTGCTGACCTTTGTTTATGCTTACATAAACATTTGCCCAACTACCAAAACTACCTTCGCAGATAGCATAAATTAAAACAGCTAACATAAATGGAATAATATTTAATCTTAAAGGAAGCTTATGAGAATTTTTAATTTGAGCCTGAGGTAGTGGTATAAAAAATACTAAAACGAAACCTATTAATAATATTATTGACCAGATACCCCATGAAAACAACGATTGTGCAAATCCCAAAATAATTGGCGACACTGCAGTAGCACCGCCAATTAGAGCATTTAAAATTGTAACAGCTTTTGTTTGCGTGTCTGGAAATAAAAAAGCTGCATAGTGATTTATTGCAGCTAATGTTAGACCAAATCCAATACCATAAAAAAGAGTTTCAAATAACAAAAACGGATATATTGAAGACGAATGAATAAAAGAAGCAATACTAAGTAAAATCATAGCAATGGTATTAAAAAAAATACCTATCCTAAAAACACCTTTACTTTTAAAATGATCTTGTAAAAATCCAGCGCTTAAAGCACTCAAAATAGCACCAACAATTTCTGGAAAATACAATAAGCCATAAATACTGCTACTAAGACTATATGGAGGGTCTCTTAGGATTTTTCCTAATGACGGCAAAAATACAAATGCAGCTCCAACAAGAAATCCACCACCATAAATAGCAATTATAGCTGACTTTTTTGTTGCAACAGTTTTTTCTAACATAAAAACTTATCCCCCATGCCTGAAATCAGGGTAAATAAGCATTCCACCATCAATGGGTATTGTAGTACCTGTAATATAGCTAGCCAAATCACTTGTTAAAAATACTACTAAATTTGCTACCTCTTCACTTTTGCCAACACGTTTCATTGGTATTTTATTTTCTAAGTCAGTTAACCCTAGAGGGTTTTTCCATACTTTCTCATTAATTGGAGTAGCTATTGCACCTGGTGCTACACTTATTACCCTGATATTATCATCGGCTACTTCCTGTGCCAGGGTTTTGGTAAGCATTGATAGTGCGCTTTTAGAACAACAATATGCACTATAACCTGACCATGGTATAAACTCGTGAACTGATGTAATTTGTATAATGACACCACTTTTTTGAGGTATCATAATTTTTAATGCTTCTTTTGCACAGTAATAAGGACCAAATAGATTTATTTTTATTACATTTTCCCATTCTGCAGGATCGCTATCTACACAATATACTCTTTTACCGTCTATACCTGCATTATTTACCAATATATCAAGTCCACCCATTTTTTCATTTATTTCTTTAAAAAGTTTTTCAACCTGAGTTATATCAGAAATATCAGCTTGAAAAATATCTACTTTGGTTTGTTCTTTCATGATATCGTTTGCTATATCCTGAGCTTCCTTTTCTTCCTTGTGGTAGTGTATAGCTACTTGTGCCCCGGCTTTTGCTAGGTATTTTGCAATTTGTGCACCCAGACCGGAACTTGAACCTGTAACTAAAGCTTTTTTGTTGGATAAATCTATAGGGATCATTTTTTGTCTCCTTTTATAGTTATTTTGTAATCTTCGTTTTGCCACTTATCTGAATCGTCATAATAAAAAGTAAATTCTATAGTTTCACCTTCTTTTAAATGTGAAACATTCAAATATCCTATATTTGCAAGTCCATAGTCTTTAGTTTTTACATCCTGCACATTTTGCCAGTTGTTTATCCCCCAATGAATTGTAACTTTTTTATCAAAAAAGAAATATATATCTTTGCCCTGGGGTAAGTATTTAAAACCATGATTTAGTTTCCAGATATAGTAGTCTAAAATTGGTTTTTTAGCTTTGTATCTTTTATATGTATTAATGGGTCTATCAACAGGATAGCCTTTGATAGTACTTAAGCATAATTTTATAAATTCTGCATGTGCCCAAACAAGTGGCATAGCAGATCCACTTGGTTTACCGGGATAGAGTTCTTTTTCTGGAATAGGATCACTATCCCATACTTGCTCAGGCAATAAACCACCTAATCCACACATATTTACCATTGTATTTATATACAACATAGGATTTTCACCATTCAATATGGCATAATGTCCTCTTTCTCCTACAAGCAATGGCCATCCCCTACCTATGCCACTACCATCAAACGCACTGCCATCACTATGTTCTCCGTAACCATCACCATTATACCTATGCCATACAGGACCACTTGGTGTATCAATTTTTAAAATTTTATCTATAGCTTTTATGCTTTCTGTGATATGGAAATCCTTTGGATCACGTAAACCGTACCTGCATAATTGTAAAAAATCGGTTGCAATTTGATCCATAGCTGGTAAATTTGGATCTTTTGTTCTATTTTTAATAAAAATATGTTCTGCTTTTGCACCCTGATGAACCATAACGTCCTTTGGTGCAATACGCATATAATAACCTTTAACATTAAGTTCTTTTGATAAATCTGTATTGTATGCAAATGTCCAGTCTTCCAAGCGCATATTCCAATAATCTGCAAGCATTAAAGCACATTTTTTTTCTTTATCATCTAAAAAAATAGATCCTTCTACTAAAGCCGCTATTGCAACTGCTAAAGTGAAAGTATTAATGCCTGCGTCTTCTTCCCAGCGATCTTGATCTGTTGAAGGACCAAACTTCACTATAAATGACAAAGCCTTTTTTACCATGTCTTTAACAGGTATATTGTTTAATTGATTGAGTTGATATAAGCTAGCAGCTAAAAGAACAGGAAATGCTGTTTCGTCCAATTGAATTCCTTGCCAAAAAGGTTGACCACCAAGCCAAAGATTTTGAAGCCAACAGCCATTTTTTTGTTGGGCAGCTATTAAATAGCACAGAACATTGCGTGCATCTTCATATAATTCTAATGCTACCAAAGCAGTAGTCGTTTCTGTTAAATCTCTGGACCAAACTAGATGGTATCCACCTTCACTTTGACTTGTTTCTCCCCAAGGGGTTGAAAGACTAGCAACTATGGCACCCGCATACGAGTGATCTTCGTGTACTTTGATAACATTTACAGATCTTTTAAACAATTTTTGCGCTTCTATAGGTAATGATTCTATAGATGTGTAATTGATACTTTTGTGCCATCCGCTCCACATTTCTATGTGATTTTTCCAAGCAACCTCAAAACCATCAACTAAAGAACTCCAAGCTAACATAGCGGCTGCTTCTTTTGAACTAGCCAGACCTAATGCCAATGTTCCTGATTGCGGCAATCCGCCTGATAAAACAACATCACCAGGCCACGTTTCGTTATAACTTACAGTCATTTTGTTGTTTCTTTTAAAGTCTTGCCATATATCTGTTTCTCCAAGATGCCCTACACTCAAATCACATAAAGCATCATTGCCTTTAGTATCTCTGCAAAGCAATGCCAAGCCAAATGGTTCCCTGTAAGCCCAAAGTACATTTCTTCCATTCCAATTACTCGCCCATGCTATGTTGTCAGCTTTGCCACCCAGCCTTGAATTAAGCATAACATAAGTTTTGAGGCTTTTATCACCAGATAAATTGAAATCTATGAGTAAAACATCTCTTTTTGAACCTGGACATATTTTTAGATCCATTTTAAAACGTTTGTGTTCGTGATGTACGATTAATGCAGGTATTTCATCTTTAATAAATTCTAGGGTATAATTGTGCATTTTTTTTAGTTCTACCCAAAAACCATTTTCATCTGATACAATAAATCCTATATCTTTTACTTGGCAAGTGTCTATGCGAGGGTAAAATACTTCCGTTATTATTCCATCTGATATTGTAAAATAAAACCTAGAAAGTCTAATTGTAGTGCTGACCAGGTCTTTTTTAGCATTTGCCCAGGTTGGATGAAAATACATTGGTTTTGGCGCTTTGCCTTTTTGTATTATTGTGATCATAAAACCTCCTGATTTTATAATTTATCCTTTTACCATTAAAACCTACTAAAAATTGCGTAAATTTATAATTCTTTGTCTGCAAAATAAACTAAGTTAATTTATGAGATTTTCTTAATTTGCAGATCAAAGAAGCCTATTATAAAGTAAAATTCAAAAAAACTTACTATAATGAACAAATATAGTAGAATTTTTCAGAAATTCAAGGAAGCTGATTTAGTAATAAATAAAGTGTTTCTTACATTGTTTTTTAATTTATATATAATATTTTGTGCATTCTTTTTTTAACAGCAAGCTCGCCTATTGTAGTAAGCAATTCACTTGATTTATCTAAAAAAGCTTTGGACATATCTAAATTGCCTTTTGCTTGGTAATACATAGCTAAGTATTTAT